>JAISRS010000099.1 GCA_031273485.1 Prevotellaceae bacterium | reverse complement strand
GAAAATTCATTTTCCGTAAACTCATTATCTGAAAATTCGCCTGCAAATTGCCTTGTCAGTCCTTTTTCTTTTGTAAATATTTTCCATTTATCTCCATCATGCTTTTGTACAATTATTTGCATGGAATTATTTGCGTCCCAGTTATAATTGCTTTCCCACAATATTTGTTTTTCTCCGTTTTTAACTTTCCAAAATGAAATTAAATCGGAATTTCCTGTATAATTGACTCCTGCAACATATCCCGAAAATTTATCTTCACCCAAATCCTCTTTATCCGACGACAGAACGCACCAAAAAGCATTTTCTGCCGAAGGGTCAAAATTTCCGGTTTCAATAACAAAGTCCCATTGCACTATGCCTTTATCCATATCAATATTCATTGGATAAGACAGATAGCTCAATCCGTCGCCATAATTATGCGTCCATTTACTGCCGTTTTGAATCCAATCTCCGGTATTATGCGCCGACGAAATACCTGATTTACAAACCGTATCTATAACATTTACAGAATAGAGAGGCAAAGTCATTATATCATAACCATCTGTATTTGCGACTTTTAACGAAAAATAACCTGACGAATCATAACTGATATTATAAGTTGTGATTCCTGATGTTTGAGTTTCTGCAAAAGCCTGTATATTTCCTGTGCCGCTATTCTTTAAAATATTCATAGCACTTGAAAAAGAGGTATCTACATTACCAAAATAATCGGTTGCGCCAACAGTTATATCAAAAGGAATCTCTTTTTGGACAATCATCGGCTGATTTAATATAGTTAATTTCGACGCCTCTATATCAATGGAATGTATTTCGGAATAAATCGGATAATCAAAGTTTTTTGACAATTGAGAACTGTTTGTTTTCACCGTCCAGCCATGGTTGTTTGCAGGTATATACAATTGAAATTTAATTCCATCCGCATACGGCGCCGGTTTCAAAAACAGTTTCAAAACAAATTCTTTAGATTCTCCATCAGGAATATCTATGTTTTCCGATGTGATTTGTATCTGATTTTCAGTTAAAATAACTGATATGGGAAAAGGCTGTTCATCCGACACAAGTTTTGCTCCACCAACCAATCCGGATATTGGATTTTCCGAGATACAGTAAAAAATCATTTTATCAATAATTGTGGATATGCCATCATTTGTCCCTTTATCGCTTATTTTGAACCGTATAGCTTCTTGTGCCGCAAATACTGACGTATCGGTTGATTTAAAAACAGCCTGATACTGTGATAATACCGGCGAAAGATACGAATCGGTATCCATGCCTGCAATTTCATTTGATATGATTTCGCCCAAAGATGGATGTGTCGCTTTTATCCTGAAAATCACGGGAGAACCAATAATTAAGTCATTCCAGACGGCTTTACCCGAACTTGCCGCTTGTTCCAGACCCGAAACACTCTGTAAATTAGCCTCAATGGGCACAGGCGACAGAGTAATAATTCCTGTTTCGTCAATATCTATTGTCCCGTCTTCGCTGACGGCATTAACTTCGGCGGAAAAAGGCGCATTGGGAGCGACTATCGACGGTATAGTCTTAAAAATAATGTTTTTAGCCTTAACGTCAATATCAAAAATATCGGAAATAATGTTTTGACTGAAATTGTCGGAAAACAGTGATCCGTTTTGACTTGCCTTGAATCCATGATTAGTTTCCGGTATTTTGAATTGTAACACGGTTTTATCTGTCGCCTTGGTTTTTAGCCATATTTTAAGTGTGATTTCTTTAGATGTCCCATCATCAATAGCTAAACTTCCCGAAAACAGACTTACTCGAATATATTCTTTTTTCTGTTCAATAATGTTGGTTATCAATCGTTTTGTGCCGTCGTACAATGAAACGCCTCCAATAATGTTACTCCAATTTGTTTCATTTACAGGGTTTTCAAATTTTATTTCTTCCACAAAAGTAGGGCTGTTATCGCCCCCGATATCTGATATAACAAACTTTAACACAGCGACTTCTTTATCTATACTTATTGCATTGGAGGGGATTGTTGTGCCTGTAACTTCATTTATAGCAGGTTCTATTGTTGATGTTCTATCCAAAATAACCGCAATCGGTATATTTGGCGAAAATATCTCATTTGCCGACAGTTGTATAGAAATATTTTCAGGCTTATTGTAACTTATTTCATTGACGGTTAAGTTCCCGTACGCAAAAGTAGAAACATCATCAAAGGTTACATTTTCGATTTCAGTGGTCAGAATAAGGTCTGCCGGATAAGAAAAATCCGTATCAATATTTCCGTTACTGTCCGTAGCTGTTGCTGTTAGCGAAAATTTGGAATTTACGGCAACCATATCAGGTACATCTTTTAGAGTAATTCTGTCGGCATCAACAATTATTGTAAAGATTCCCGATACAATGTCGTCGTTTAATGCGGCGACCATGCCTGAACCTGTGTTCGATGAGATAAATCCGTGATTATCTTTATCTATCTTGAATTGAAGAGTGGAATTATCCGTTACATAATCATTAAGGGCAATTTTTAATGAGAATTTTTTTGTTTCTCCGGATGGGATAAATAAAGTTTCATCGAAAACACATCTTATAGAATCCTCTCCAACTGTTATATTACATGGAATCAGTGTGTTTTCCACATACAGGCAGGCGTTTTTTATTGTTTGTTTCCAATCGGCAGAAGCGGGCGGTTTGGCATTTTTCACAGTTACCTGCTTTAAATAAGTCGAAAATGTATCGATGCCTGCAACATCCTTAATCTCAAATTTGAAGACTTCAACAGTATCTTTATTTACCGATGATATATTTTCTCCTACAATTTGTTCCTCCGGAGCTAATATCTCCGTATTGGCTTCTTTTGGCACGATTTTGTTTTCGGCGTCTATATGGATTTCATCAATAAAAAATTTATCCGATGCTGTTTTTGTAAAAACATACAGGATACCGAAAAAAGAAATATCAGTATAATCTTCATTTTTAATACTGTCATCATAAAAAGAAATATTTGAGAAATCATTCCCAAGTCCAATTTTCCAAAAATTGTTATAATCGCGCTTGATTTCTACTATCGCAGAATTGTTTTTAGTTACTGTTGCTTGCCAGTTGATATTTGTTTTTAAAAGTTCCGTGAAAGTTCTGTTATGAACTTTATATAAGTATAATAACTTATCAGAAGTATTACTACTACTACTATTCATATCTACACCTATAGCATAACCATTGAAATTATTCTCGGTATGGTTTGCAGCAAGAATAACAGCCCATTTATTGGTACCTGACGGGTCTTGTTGATGTTTTAACATAAATTTCCATGTCACATCATGCCCGTCAAAAGTAATTCCGTTTATTGGAACGAATATTGTATCTTGTCCCGCATCATCTTTTAATGAGTGCATCAGCGATTTAGTGCCGGATATAGCAGATGAGTTAGTTAATTCCCAAGAGGAAGCCGGCTTTTGAATCCACTCTGCAATATCTTGCGATTCAAAGTCGTAGTAAATTTGTGAGTGCAAAATAGATTCAAAGCAAAAAAAACAGGAAATAAAACAAATAAACCTATTCATAGTTGCTTAATTTTAGCGCGTCAAAAATAAATATTTTTTTTGAAAAGCAAATATTTTTTTTTGAACATTATTGTAAATCTCTGTTTATAAGGAAATAATTATTGTATTTTTGTTACAAAAAAATTATTATCCAAGAAATAAATAATAGAAAGAACTTCTAAAAAACTTGAAAAATCAAGTTTTTAAAAGTTCCCTTTATCTTTTTTATCTTTGCGGGAAATTAAAAATTATCAATATCAATAAAAACAAAGACAATGATAACAGTGCATATAGCAGATGATCACAAACTTATGGTTGAAGCCCTGCAACCCCTAATCAACAAATCGGGCGTAGCTGTTGTTTCCGGTGTTTCATACACTTTGGCAGCATGTCGCAACGCTTTAAAGTCATACGGTCCCAGGAAATCCAGCAAACTTGACATTCTCCTGCTTGACATCGGGATGACCGATGGCAGCGGAACGGATTTTTGTCTCGAAGTCAGGAAAACATATCCCAACATAAAGATAATAGCGCTCACTTTCCACAAAGAACCATCGTTTCTCACCCGCATGATGACCAACGGAGCATCGGGATATATAGTGAAAAGCGCAACATCCGAAGAATTTATCACAGGCATCGAAACTGTGATGAAAGGCAAAATTTTTCTTTGCAAGGATATTCTCAACAAAGAAAACGAATCTCTGGTGCAACTCACCGAATGTGAACAAACAGTTCTCAAATACATCGCAAAAGGATATACCTCCAAAGAAATATCCGCCATGACGAACCGGAGTGTTTGCGCCATAGAATCCGACCGTAAAAATATCAAACACAAATACAGAAACAATGCAAAAAATACTCCGACTTTTCCGGAAATAATCATAAAAGCAATTAAAGATGGTAATCTTGATGTTGGCGCGCAACTCTAAAAACTGCATAATTCGATGACCAAATATTCGTGTAATTCGATAAAATTCGATAAGATTCGTGGAAATTCGTGGACGAAAAACATTCGTGTTAATTCGTGGAAATCGACAACCAAAAATTCGTGTAATTCGTGTAATTCGTGGATAAAAAAAACATCGTGGATTAAAAAAACATCGTGGATTTTGGTTTGTTTGTTGATATTGTTTTCGGTGGAGATGCTTGCACAGAAGCAGATTCCGGAAAATGTCCGGAGAGCCGATTCGTTGGAGCATATTTTGAATACGCGTGAGCTTGCGCCTTTGGAACAAATTGATTTAATCGACACAATAGGCAAATTAATTTACGATGATTTTGACCGGTGCATTTTACTTGGTAAAAGGACATTGGAAATAATGGAAAAAGGGAAGATAAACAACCGGCAAAAGATCTGTGAAACAGTTTCCGGGATTGGGATGTGTTATGTGTTCAAAAACAGTCCCGACACGGCGCTCCACTATCTGAATCGGGCGATGTTGCTGGCAAAAGACCTGAAAGACAAATACGGAGAAATCCGCATGGTAATCAACATCGGCAACACTTACGCCTTGCAGGGTCAGTACGCCATGGCGCTGAAACATTATTTTCAGGCTCTGCAACGATGCGACAGACTTGCAGACTGGGCGGATTCGACCAATTATATCAGGACTTTGGGAAACATTTCCGAGATTTATTATATGATGGGAAATCAAAGTCAGGCGCTTTATTACGCCAAACAAATGGTGGAAAAACCTCCTGTATTGACCATAAGCAACGGCTATCTTTATGCACAGGCTTATTATGTTATCTGTTGCGTTTATTTAGACTGGGGCGAACTCGACAGGGCGGAAGAAAACGCCTTAACCGCATACCGTGTATCAAAGCAATGTTTTAATTTGATATATCAGTGCTTCAGCGCGGAAGCCATGGCAAGAATCGGTATTTTGCACGGAGATTACGATAAGGCTCTGGAATATGCAAAGGAAAGTTTACACTGCGCCGAGCAACTCAACGACCCCGCCTCGTATGTCAAAGCCTACAATGTGCTGTCGAGCGTTTATCTTGAGCGGAAACAGTATGCCGAATCAGCCTCCGCAGCCTGCAAAGCCATGGAACTTAATTCCGTCGCCTTAGACACCGAACCTAATCTGGCATACAATATCGCTCTGTCCGAAATGCACCTTGGAAACCGCGAAAAGGCAGATACCTTTTTTCGTAAATTCAATGAAATTATGCGCAAAAATAATGATAAAAACTTTCGTGAAACATTAATGAGCATGGAAATTCAGTACGAAACCGGCAAAAAAGAAATGCGCATCGCAACTCTCGAAAAACAGAAAACGCTTTACGTCTGGCTTGGCATATCCATAGCTGTTATTATATTGATATTTTTAGGATTTCTGTATCATCTCCACAGAATAAACGTCCAAAAGCGCAGGCTTGCCGAACAACAACGTGAAATCGCCGAACAACAGCGCGAAATTGCCGAACAGCAACGCGAAATAGCCGGACAGGAACGTAAACTCGCCGAACAACAAATCAGACAACTCGAACAGGAGAAACAACTTGTCGCCACGCAGGCTGTTATTGAAGGCGAAAACGCCGAACGCGCCCGTATCTCCCGCGACATGCACGACGGCTTGGGAAGCCTGTTATCCGTAGCAAAACTTCGTCTTCAGGAAATCAAATCTTATTCGGCTATGAACATGAACGATATAGTACATTTCGGCACGGTAATGAAAATACTCGAACAGTCCATTGCCGAACTGCGCAGCGTGGTTCTCCACCTCATGCCCGAATCGCTGATGCGCTATGGACTGAAAACAGCAATCGATGATTTTTGCAACTCCGTCCCGATAGCGCATTTTCACTACTCCGGCACAGATACCCGCTTCGACAACGGACTGGAAATACTCATCTATCGCTGTGTTTTCGAGCTTGTGAACAACGCACTGAAACACGCCTCCGCCACAAGTATCAACATCCGACTGACAACAGACAATAATCTCATCTCACTTTCCGTACACGACAACGGCGCCGGCTTCGACCCCGAAAAAGTTTCGTACGGCTACGGACTCAAAAATATCCGCAACCGCTTAGCCGCATCTAACGGCACAATAACCATAAACTCCTCGCCCCAAAACGGCACGGAAATAAACGTCAAGGTGAATTATGAATTATGAACGATGAACGAAAGATCGTCTTTCCGTTTAAAATCCTTATCCCTCTTAAATTCAAACTTTCCGACTTGGCTTATTTTGCTGTGGAATTACATTCTGTTCCTTACTTTTTTATTCAGGATACAAAAAGGTATTTGTTTTCGTCGAATTTTGGCGCAGTTGCCCCGTCGGAACTCCTGACACGGCACGAAATAAGCCGCCGCATTTTTATCCATTACTCAATATATTAATACAAAATATGGCATAAAACAGTCCGTGAATATACAATTGTATCCGAATAATCAAAAAGAAAATGACGCCAAAGTTTGAATGTATAATATGCTGTCAATACAGGTGATAGTGCAAAGCTAAAATATTTTTATTGATAATAATTTTAGTTTTCACAAACTTTTACCTACATTTGGCAATTATTTTAACCATAAAACTGTGTGTTATGTTTGAACAGGATATATATGTAAATAGAAGGAATAATCTTAGACAGATGATTTCCTCGGGAGTAATATTGTTTTTGGGGCACAACGAGTCGCCGACGAACTATGCCGGAAATACTTACCGGTTTCGTCAAGACAGTAATTTCCTGTATTTTTTTGGTCTTAATCTGCCACAGCTGGCAGGCGTAATCGACATCGAGGACGGAACCGATTGTTTATACGGAAATGATACCGATATAGAAGATATTATTTGGAACGGCGATCTCCCATCAATGCAGGAACAGGCTTCGCAGGCAGGAATCAATTCCGTGTCACCATTCAGAGATTTGAGAATTAAATTATTGTCGGCAATACGGAAAGGTCGTAAAATCCATTTTTTACCACCCTACAGAGGCGAAAGTAAAATCGTTTTATCGGAATTGTTAGGCGTGCGGATTTCCGATTTGGAGAATTACGTATCAAAAAAATTGATTAAATCGGTTGTGAAACTTCGTTCCGAAAAGGAACCCTGCGAAATTGCGGAAATAGAAAAAGCCTGCGATACGGGATACGAAATGCACACCCTTGCAATGCGGATGTGTAAGCCCGGAATATATGAATATCAGATTACCGGAGCCATAGAAGGTGTTGCGACCGGCGCTAACGGTATGCCTTCGTTTCCGATTATTCAATCACAAAATTCGGAAATATTGCATAATCACAACCATAATAACATATTGCAAGCCGGAAAATTGATGGTAACCGACGCCGGAGCGGAAACATATATGGGCTATGCCTCCGATTTTACCAGAACCATTCCGGTGGACGGTAAATTCACAAAGAAACAATTGGATATATACAACATTGTGTTAGCGGCAAATAATCACGCTCAAAAAATTGCCAAACCCGACGTGTTCTATTACGACGTCCATACGGCGGCAGCAAAAATTATCACCGAAGGTTTGAAAGATATAGGACTGATGAAAGGCAATGTGGATGAGGCGGTAATCAATGGCGCACATGCCTTGTTTTTCCCTCACGGTTTAGGTCACATGATGGGTTTGGATGTGCATGATATGGAAGATTTAGGCGAAAATTATGTCGGTTATGACGATGAAATACAGCGTTCTACGCAATTCGGTACGGCATATCTCCGTCTGGGACGAAGATTGAAAACAAATTTCGTATTGACCGTAGAACCCGGAATATATTTTATCCCCGCGTTAATCGCCAAATGGGATTCGGAGAGAATTAACAGTTCGTTTATCGATTTCGGAAAAGTGAGAGAATATCTCGATTTCGGAGGCATCAGGCTGGAAGATAATATTGTGATAACAAACGACGGATGCCGGATGCTGGGAAAACGGCGGATACCTGTAACCAAAGAAGAAGTTGAGGAGGAAATGAGTAAATAAAGTCGTTGACAGGTCTAACAACTCGGTAAACAAGTTAAAATGTAACTAATTTCCGTTACTGCGGAATCGGCATAATTCGACATAAAGTATAGATAAATAATTTTAAATCAATAAATAATTTTGCATGGATTCAATAAAGATAGCATTTGTGGGTAATTCCGATAATTTAGATACTTACAGGAAATGTTTGTCCCGTTTTAATGAAGACGTAGTTTTTTCAGGAGCATGGTTCCCGAATGAACGACCCGAAGATTATTCCGATAAGGAATTTTCCTCTTTGGAAGAATTACTTGACTGCTCGGACGCAGTTATTTTTCTGGGCGATAAGGTGCGCCGTAAGATTATCTCCGATACGATAAAAACATTCAAACATATTTTTATAGAACACTATGATGTTTTAATGAACTCGGAAGTAAAATATCTGTACGATTTGGCAATTGAAGCAAAAATCATAGCTCAGGTGTCGTTCCCGAAAATGTATTTTTGGGGAATCGAAGATATTGTAGATGAATATCATTCAATAAGAAATATATTTTTCAACAGAGAATATCTGTATCTGCAACAACGTCACGAACCGGATATTATTGCAGAAATAATGTCGTCGATAATGCTTATAGGCGAGGATGTTGTGAGAGCCGGTCAGGTATCGTATCCCTTAATTTCCAAGCGAACAGAGATGCAAATAGTGAACCTCGAATTTATAACCGGCGCAACATCAACCATAACGGGTATCCCCGTAGGGTTTTTTGAACGCCATGACCTGAGAATTATCGCAGAACGCAATTTAGCTTATATAGACCTGAGAAAAAGAGAATGGCACTCGCTTAAACCGGCAAAAGCAATAACGGGTAAATTAATCAAGGGTTTAGCCGGATTGCCGGAAGTGGGAGATTTGGAGCAATTTGAATTGCAGGATTTTATTTCTTCAATAAAAGAAAGCTCCGAACCGTTTGTATCACTGAAAGAAATCACAAGTCTGTATAACTGCCTGAAACTTTTAGG
>JAISRS010000082.1 GCA_031273485.1 Prevotellaceae bacterium | reverse complement strand
TCCACCGAAACGATACTAAAGGGTCGGGAGAACAGGCAACCGCCTTCCCCGAAAACTTTCCGCTCACCGGCTTGTACGGCTCGTTAACGGTTATCTTGTTTTGTTTACAACCGGACAGGGAGCAGGCTATTATACCTGCAAAAAGTAATGACGATAATAAAGATACTTTCATATTGAATTAAGGAATAAAAAGTTTATAATTTTATAAAATACAGCCGCAAAGTTACTTCTTTCTTTTAAATAACAATGAAAATTGTAGGGAGGGGTTTGAGGGGGGAGGTCTTTAAGGTCTTTAAACCCTTTTCTCCATGCTGTAAAACGTTTAGCCATTCCAACTTTTGTTCTTTGCGAAATATCCGTCGATTGCGGAGTTTTTAATCATTTGATTAAAGAAAATACTTAAAGTATTTGCTTGATAAATTTATTCAATTTACCTTTGCCGGAAATTTATTTTAATTTTTATTAGTTATGTCGGAACAACAAGATATTAAAACAGAGGAAAAAATAAAGAATGCGGCTTTGAAATTATTTTATAAAAATGGGTTTGCGGGAACAAAAACACGCGATATCGCCGAAGAAGCCGGAATAAATATCGCTTTGCTAAACTATTATTTCAGAAGTAAGGAAAAACTTTTTGAGATTATTATGGAAGAAAGTTTGCAAAAAATGTTTACAGGTGTCAAAAACGTGTTTAACAAACCAAGCAACATCGACGAAAAAATAAAAAGTATTGTGGATAATTATATTGAGAATCTACGGATAAATCCCAATTTGCCGTTGTTTGTTTTGAGCGCTATTCAGGCGGATGCAACAGGATTTATGAAAAAAACTCATCTTTCCAAAGACTTTATCAGTCCTTTTTTCAATCAAATTAAAGAAGAACTGCAAACCGAAAATGCTTTGCAAATAATACTCAATATTCTCGCTCTGACTATTTTCCCGTTTATAGCAAAACCCCTGTGGCTTATTTTGTCGGATATGAACGACGAACAATTCACGGATTTTATAGAAGAACGCCGAAAATTAATTCCTGCGTGGATTAAAACCATGCTGTGACAATTATGAATTATGAATTATGAATTATGAATGTGAATATGAATATGAATGTGAATGTGAATTATGAATATGAATTGTGAATATGAATCGTGAATATGAATTGTGAAATATGAAATAAAAAGATATTAGATTATGAAACATTTATTTAAATATGTAATTTCGGGAATTGTATTTGTTATGTTTGCGTGTTATGCGGATTGTGGTTATTCACAAATGATAACAATAGAAGAATGTTTTAACAAAGCAAAGGAAAATTATCCGTTGATTAAACAACATGATTTGATAGAAAAGTCTAAAAATTACGACATCAACAATCTGTCGAAAATCTTTCTTCCTCAAGTCACATTAGGCGCGCAAGCTACCTATCAGACGGAAACAGTGTCGATTCCCATAAGTTTGCCCGGCATCACAGTGCCTGAAGTAGGAAAAGACCAATACCGTGTTACCCTTGATGTAAGTCAAATGATCTGGGACGGAGGCAGCGTCAAACACCAGAAACAGGTGCGGGAAGCGTCGGGTCGAGTAGAGGCGCAAAGCATTGAAGTCGAAACGTATCCCATAGCAGAACAAGTCACTAACCTGTATTTGGGAATATTAATGATTGAAGAACAATTGACTCAATTGGAACTATTGACAAAAAACCTGGAAGTGAGTCTGAATACTGCACGGTCGTTGAAAAATAACGGTATGGCTATCGAATCCGATATTGACGTTCTGAATGTGGAAATATTGAATACCAAACAAAGGAAAACAGAAGCCAAAATGCTGCAAGAGGCTTACATGGAAATGCTTTCGAGTTTAATTAATGTGAAAATAACATCAATATCGGCGCTCAAAAAACCGGAAACGATTCATACCGAATCGGAGATAAATCGCCCCGAAATACCTTTGTTCCAACAGCAAATTAAACTGTTCGAGGCGCAGGAAAATCTTATCAAATCCAAAAATATGCCGAAATTTTACCTTTTTGCACAGGGCGGATACGGAAAACCGGGCTTGAATATGCTTTCAAACAGTTTCGATTTTTTTGGAATAGGCGGCTTGCGTATGTCGTGGAATTTCGGAAATCTATATACAAAAAATAACGAAAAACAGCTTATAAATTTAAACAAGGAAAAAATAAAAAACAGGGAAGAAACCCTGAAATTCAACATCAACCGTCAATTGATTCAGGTGAAAAAGGAAATGGATTCGTTCCGCGAACTGCTAAACAGCGACAGCGAAATTATCAATCTCCGTGAAAAGGTGAGAATCGCTTCCGAAAAAAAATATAACAACGGGGTATATACCGTCAATGACCTGATAAAGGACCTGAACGCCGAAAACATTGCACGACAGGCTAAAGTGATGCACGAAATGCAATATTCAATCAGCGTATATAAACATAAAAATATTTCCGGCAATATATTCCCGAAACAATAACGAATTAAATATCAAAAATATGAATAGATATATCTCAAAGTTTAAAATTTTAGAACCCTCGAATCTCAAGATTGTTGTCCGAGTAAGGATTTTGAAATATTTTACAGGTTTTTTCATAACCGTATTTTGCCTCTTATCGTGTGTCACAAACGGTTTTAAGTACGACGCCTCAGGCGCTTTTGAAGCTGTGGAAGTAATGGTTTCCGCCGAAGCCTCGGGAAAATTGGAGAGTTTCGCTATCAAGGAAGGCGACAGTTTGCGCAGGGGCGACTATCTCGGATATGTTGACAGTACTCAGTTATTCCTGAAAAAGTTACAGCTATTAACCGCACAAAAAGCCGTTAATTCAAGACGTCCCGACATTTCGGTTCAGATTTCGGCAACAAAAGAGCAGATACTCAAGGCGGAATTGGAAAAAACACGTGTCGAAAATCTTTACAGAGATAGCGTCGCTACTCAAAAACAGCTGGATGACGCTATATCTCAACTGAATGTTTTGAAGAAAAGTTTGAATGCGCAAATCAACTCTTTAACCACTTCGGTGAACAGCTTGAGCGAGGAAGGCGCATCTTACGAAATTCAAGTCGCCCAGTTGGACGACCAAATATATAAATGTAAGGTGATTAATCCCATCGACGGCATTGTTTTAAATAAATATGCCGAAGAAAAAGAAATTGTGTTCACAGGAAAATCATTATACAAAATTGCGGACGTAAGGAATATGTTTCTAAGAGCTTACATTGTTTCAACTCAATTGGAAAACGTCAAAATAGGGCAACAAGCCGAAGTGATAGTTTCACAGCGGGGAGAAGAAAAAATTTACAAAGGCACAATTACCTGGATTTCAAATAAAGCCGAATTTACTCCCAAAACGATTCAGACAAAAGACGAACGGGAAAATTTGGCGTATGCAGTAAAAATCGCCGTCGAAAACACCGACGGATTCCTGAGAATAGGCATGTATGGCGATGTTAAATTTTTGAATTGAACGGAAGGCATTTATCGGTCGCAGGCATCATGATAAATTAATTGAAGTAATGGTTATTACAGAAAATATAACAAAAAAATACGGAACGATAGAGGCGTTGAAAGGCGTTACTTTTAATGTGGATAAGGGCGAGATATTCGGGATTATAGGTCCCGACGGAGCCGGTAAAACCACATTGTTTCGCATTCTTGTTACGCTTATTTTGGCAGACTCAGGCAAAGCCTCCGTTGTGGGACTGGACGTTGTGCGGAAATACCGAAAAATAAGGCGTCACATAGGTTATATGCCCGGAAAATTCGCTCTTTATCAGGATATGACTGTGGAGGAAAATCTGAAGTTTTTTGCAACTCTTTTCAACACAACTGTGGACGAAAATTATCATCTTGTGAAAGATATTTACATTCAAATTGAGCCGTTTAAGAAACGACGGGCAGGCGCCTTATCCGGAGGGATGAAACAGAAACTCGCCTTATGTTGCGCATTGATACACAAACCAGAAGTGCTGTTTTTGGATGAACCCACAACCGGAGTTGACCCGATTTCACGCAAGGAATTTTGGGAAATGCTCAAACGATTGAAAGCACAGGGTATCACAATCCTGGTTTCAACTCCGTATATGGACGAAGCAACTATGTGCGACCGCATTGCGCTGATTAAAGACGGGATATTTATGAAAATTGATTCTCCCGCCGAAATAATTTCCGCTTACGGCGAAACCATCTGGGCTGTGAGAGGAAACAACATGCCTCGATTGTTGAAAAATCTCAGAGAACACGCCTCGGTCACGAGTTCGTTTGCCTTTGGAAATGTTCACCATATCACGGTAAACAAGGACCTCGCGGTTGAGGCTCTTGAGAAATATCTTGTCGAAAACAATAATACCGACATAGAAATTTATCCCATAAAACCAAATATAGAAGATTGTTACATGCAATTATCAAAAAAATAATTATGGACGAAATTGTTATAAACGTAGAAAATCTCAGTAAAAAATTTGCGTCTTTTACCGCCGTGGACAATATCTCGTTCGGCGTGACGAAAGGCGAGATTTTCGGATTTCTGGGAGCAAACGGCGCAGGAAAAACAACGGCGATGAGGATGCTCTGCGGGTTAAGTAAGCCCACTTCGGGCAAGGCTACCGTTGCCGGATTCGATATATCGAAGGAAACCGAAAAGGTGAAAAGAAATATAGGCTATATGAGCCAGAAATTTTCTCTTTATGAAGACCTTAAAGTATGGGAAAATATTCGACTTTTCGGAGGAATATACGGCATGAAATCAAACGAAATAAAACTAAAATCCGAACAGTTGCTCCACACTCTCGGCTTTGCAAACGAACGAAATATGCTTGTGAAATCCCTGCCTTTAGGCTGGAAACAAAAGTTAGCTTTCTCCGTATCAATATTTCACAAACCTAAAATAGTCTTTTTAGACGAACCCACCGGAGGCGTCGATCCTGCAACCCGCCGCCAGTTTTGGGAAATGATATACGATGCCGCAGAACAGGGTATAACCATTTTTGTAACAACACACTATATGGACGAAGCAGAATACTGTAACAGGGTCTCCATAATGGTGGACGGAAAAATCCAAGCCTTAGACACTCCCAATAATCTCAAACAACAATTCAATGTAAACAACATGGATAGCGTATTCTCCGGCTTAGCCCGCACCGCCAAACGAACGTAAAATCACAATCAGCGGATTTTTTTAATAATCCACGAATTACACGAATTGCACGAATTTTTTTATCACCGAATTAAGCGAAGTACACGAATTAAAATCCTGCGGATTTTTACGAATTACACGAATTAAAATCCTGCGGATTTTTACGAATTACACGAATTTTTTGTCAGCGCTTAAGCGCTTGCTAATTTGTTTCTTTAAGGTCTTTAAATACCTGAGAGTAGATGAGAACGAAGATAAAAATTTGTGTAATTCGTGTAATTCGTGGATTATTAGGCTAAATCTTTTTTTGAAATGCTATGGATGGAGATGACGACTAACGTTCCCTCTGTTCGGCGCAGCTCCCCCAGCCTACCTCAAAGAGGTAGCCGTCATTGGCAGGGTTAATATTGGTAGCAACAAACAAGAGATAATGACAGCCTCGGCTCGTTCGGCGTAGCGTCTCGCTACGCCGAAACTAAAAGCAGGCTTCCAGCTTGCAAACCCGCTTGCAACAAGGTGGGTCTGCGCTTTTAGCGGGGACCCACCGCTCGCGCGGATTTGTAATCCGTGCGTGGAACAGCCCCGTCCCGTCCCGCTACGCCGAAGCTAAAAGCAGGCTTCCAGCTTGAAAACCCGCTTGTAACAAGGTGGGTCTGCGCTTTTAGCGGGGACTAAGGTCTTTAAGGTCTTTAAAGACCTTAAATGTGAAAAAGGTTTTCAGCCGCGGCTGAAAACGTCCCTTGTTCGGCGTAGCGAAACGCTACGCCGAACAAGGGACTTAAAGTCCTTAAAGATGATTCAAAGATTCCAACCCCTAACAGGGGTTTTAAACCCTGTTAGGGGGCGCAAACCCTGTTAGGGGGCGCAAAGCGTTGTCCCTGCCTGCGCCTCAGCCCTCCCTTTGGGGGGGAATGGGTGGGCTTGTCGAGGTATCTCCCTGATGGAATTAAGAAAAAGATTTGGCAGTAAAGTAAAATTCATGTAATTTTGCTCCCCGTTAAATGAAAGAAATGAATAAGATAATTTTGTATTTAGGTTTATTGTCGTTAGGATTCGTATCGTGTAAGAGTGCGAGTGTCAGCAGGTCGAATGTCGGGCGGCATACGGGGCGGGAATCGGCAACGGTATCGGTATCCGAACGGGATAAAGACGTTTTAAAGAAATATGCGTCCAAATTAGAGGTGCAGGTGAATCAGCTGAAAACGCCCGAATTGTATAGAATAATCGACCAGTGGATAGGAGTTCCGTACCGCAACGGGGGAACAAGCAAAAAGGGAGTGGACTGTTCGGGATTTGTGGGGATAGTGTATAAAGCCATCACAAACAGAATACTTCCGCGAACAACCCAAGACCTGCGCGTTGCCATCTCCGTCACAAACCGCCTGCAGGAAGGCGACCTGGTGTTTTTTAACTATAACGGGAAAACTAACTCCCACGTAGGGATATATCTCCAAAACGGGAAATTCGTACACGCCTCCTCCGTTGGCGGAGTTATTGTTTCCGACCTTAATTCGGCGCATTACAAAAAAGTGTTCAGCGTCGGAGGTCCGTTGAAAATAGGACGATTGAATCAACTAATCAATTAATCAGCCAAACAGACATGAAGTACGGTTTATCCGAAATTTCACGTATAGTCGGCGGCGAGCATCTGGGCAAAGACGCTGTTATCACCGGCGTGTTTGTTGACAGTCGCACCGGCGTGAATGATTCCGGGGCGCTGTTCGTAGCCCTGAAAGGCGCAAGGCACGACGGTCACAGGTATATCGGCGAACTGTATGCTAAAGGGATACGCAGTTTTCTTGTAAACCGCTCCTTTCCCGCTGGCGACTTCGCCGAAGCCAATTTCGTCGTTGCGGACGATACCCTGAAAGCAATGCAGAATCTGGCGGCGGATTACAGAAACAGCTTCGCTTTTCCGGTGCTTGGAATCACCGGAAGCAACGGGAAAACCTGCGTCAAAGAATGGCTGTACAGGATATTTCGGGATTTGGAAACGGTTGCCCGAAGTCCCAAAAGCTATAATTCGCAAACGGGCGTCCCCCTGTCGGTGCTGATGACCGACGCCGACGCCGGTTTGGGAATATTTGAAGCCGGAATTTCTATGCCCGACGAAATGGAACGCCTTGAGCGAATTTTACATCCCGACATCGGAATATTTACTAACACAGGCGATGCGCATCAGGAGAATTTCAAGAGCGAGGAGCACAAAATCAATGAAAAACTGCAACTGTTTAAATCCTCCAACCTGCTTATTTATTGCTCCGATTACGCTGCGCTGCACAAAACCGTTTCGGAATCGGAACACCCATACCGCACCTTTACATGGGGCTATGGCGAGGAGTGTAATTTAAGGATACTCAACCGACGGAGTTTCCCCGACAGGACAATCCTGAGCATCGAAGCGCGGGACAGCGATTCGGGAATCGAAACGGCGAAGCGTTACGAATTTGAAATTCCGTTTTCCGATTCCGCTTCGGTTGAAAATGCGATGCACTGCATAGCTTTTGCGCTGATCCGAGGCGTTGATGTTGGTCTATTATCTGCCAAACTGCAAAATCTCACTCCTGTTGCCATGCGTCTGGAGTTGAAGGAAGGAGTGAATCACTGCACAATAATCAACGATTCGTACAATTCGGACGTTAATTCGCTGACAATTGCCCTGGATTTTCTGGACGG
>JAISRS010000059.1 GCA_031273485.1 Prevotellaceae bacterium | reverse complement strand
GGCAGACGGTTGTTTTGCGATTTTACCAGTTCCGCACCCACAAACATTTCGGCTAAAGCGCCCTTGTTGACCTGTTCGATTTTTTCATCCAATAAAAGCGCTGTCGGGTCTAATCTGAGAAAACGCTGATAAATTCCCGTATCAAATATCATCAGTTTTTGGTAGCGTTGGTTTGTTTCGGCTGCCAGAGGCAATCCGTTTGCGGAAGTATGCGTTGCCGAATAGACCAGGCCTGCCATTCTCAACAGTTCAATACTCTCTTTTACTTGAACCTGATTGGCAGAAGCGGCGGCTTTGGAGTAGGTAAATTTTTGTCCTGTTTGCGCGATAACGGCGGAAAAAACCTCTTCCAGCCGTGTGGCGGGTACGCGCTGTTTGTATTTTGCAAAATCATTGTAAAACGTTTCGGTCAGTTCGTCCAGGATGTTGCGGCAATCGAGCAGCGAGCCGCCGGAAGCATATTTCGATACCACTTCAGGCATTCCGCCAATGACGATAAAACGTAAGAAGAGTTCCTTTAACTGATTGTGAATTGCTTCCGACAACGGATTTTGAGGATTTGCCGTGTTCAACTTTTCGAGCAGCATATTTCGTCCCATCGCCTGCAAAAATTCTTCAAACGAAAACGGATACATGTAGATTGAACGTACTCTTCCAACCGCATACGAGGGTATTTTTACCAAAGCAAATTCCAGCAGCGAACCGGCGGCAATAACATGTTGCGCGGGCATTTGCTCGTAAAAATAGCGCAACGCGGAAACAGCGTCAACGCACGACTGTACTTCGTCGAGAAACAACAGGGTTTTTCCTGCAATAACCGGCTGTTCGTACAACGCCGAGAGTTCGTCGCAAATCAAACGAGGGTCGGAATGACGCTCAAAAATCTTTTTTGCGCCTGCATGATCCTTGTTCTCAAAATTGATTTCCAAAAAATACTCAAACTGTTTGCCCAATTCACGCACGGCGGACGATTTGCCAACCTGCCTTGCCCCGCGCAGCAATAGCGGTTTTCGAGCTGTAGCGACTTTCCATTCCGCAAAAGCCGAATCAATGTTTCTCTTTAAATACTCCATAATAAATTATAATTAAGCCGTCATTTTTTATTGTGCAAAGATACGTTTTTTTAATTATTGGGGGCAATAATCATTCTCTTTTTAATAAAATTGGGGGCAATAATTGTCAGGGAAAGTTCAACTCCCTATATTTAACTCTTTGAAGATTGATTCTTTCCACGAAACAAATTTCCCCTGTGCGGTTTGAAAATTTTGGTCGCCGCCATACGCTACCAAACTGTTTTCGGGCGCCACGACCGACAAACTTTGCAAAGCTTTCAGCCCCTTGAAATAATCGCTGTTCATGGTGCTGCCCGATTTGATTTCAACTGCCGTAATGGCAGATGCTTTTTCTATCAGCAAATCGACTTCCACGCCGTTGCTGTCGCGCCAGAAATAGATGTTCGGCTCTTTTCCTGCGGTATAATTTTGTTTCAGAAATTCGCCTATCACCCAGTTTTCAAACAGTTCGCCGCGCAGGTAATGCGTTTGCAGTTGCCGCGCGTTTTCAATTCCGAGCAGCGAACAAGCCAGTCCGGTATCGTAAAAATAGATTTTCGGAGATTTCACAAGTCGCTTGTTGAAATTCTTGTGGTAGGGCTTGAGTTGAAAAATAATATAACTCGTTTCCAAAACCGACAACCATGCCTGTACGGTTTCGGCGCTGATATCGCACTCATTTGACAGCGAAGCGATGTTGAGCAATTGACCGATACGACCCGCGCAAAGTTTCACAAACCGGATAAACAGTGATAAATCCGCAATGTTTCGCAACAGGCGTACATCACGCTCCACGTAGGTTTGAATGTAGGCGGGATAAAAATCTGCGGGCTGGATATTTTTGTCGAAAATCCGCGGGTAACCGCCGGAGAAAATAAGCTCGTTCACCTGTTCGGAAGCGAGCGAAGCGTTTTTGAGTTCTGTGTGCGAAAAGGGCAGAAGTTTGAGAATTGCCACTCTGCCCGCAAGCGATTGCGTAATGTTTTGCATCAGCAGAAAATTTTGCGAACCTGACAGTATGAAACGCCCCGCCGTATTTTCCCTGTCGGTAATCGACTGGATATAAGAAAATAATTGCGGAACATACTGTGCCTCGTCAATAATGGTTTTGTTTCTGTAGTTGTTCAAAAAACCGCGCGGGTCGTTTTGAGCCAGCAGCCGAATGTCCGGTTCCTCAAGCGAAACATAGTCGCAGGTGGGGAAAGCGTTTCGCAAAAGCGTCGATTTCCCCGACTGACGCGGTCCCGTAAGCAGCGCCACAGGAAACTTTTCCAGCATTTCCGACAGTTTTTTTGTAATTGTTCTTTCTATCATACGAATGAAATTTTATGCAAAAATACGAATTGATTCGGATATTTGCATAACGGCGCGGTTTTTTTGGATGCACGTTTGTAACGTTGCAAATATTTAGGTCGGATCCAGCAGCCACTTCCAAACAGGGATAACGTCAATCTTCCTGCCGTTTGTTTCTATCTCCTGCTCCGAAGTCAGCGTAATAATCAGGAGGCGATTACACGCCAGTACTTTCGTGATTTTCAGGAGTGCTTTTACTTCTCGTTCAAAAGTGCCGTCACTGTTGTCAAGACTGTAACAGACCTGAATAGCTGTGCCGTCGTCGGGTATATAGAAATCGACTTCTATTCCTTTGTTGTAAAAATAGACGGAATCATTTCTGCCGTATTTGCGCAACAGATTGATGGCGACCATATTTTCGAGCAAAGAGGTATTGCCTTCCAACAGGAAAAGGTTCAGGATGCCATTGTCGGTAAAATAGTACTTGGGTACGGTTTCCTTATCCACTAATTTACCTGCGATATTTTGTACGGGATTGATAAGCCAGGCATCTCTGGCATATTCCAGATAATTGATAACTGTATTGGTACCGACTTTTGCTCCTGTCGATGATACGATATGGGCTATTCGGGAAAACGACAAAGGCTGCTTGGTACTCTCGGCAAGTTTTTTAAACATAATGCGTAGCGCAAAGGTGTTATCTATGGCATGTCGGGTAGCAATATCTCCCAGATATATTTTTTGATAAACGCTTGTCAGATAATCTCTTTTCGCCGGGAACTTTGCGCTTTCTGGGAATCCTCCGAAATAGAAATAGTCGTTGAACTTCCTCAAAACTTCGGCTTTGATTGCAGTAGAAAACAGGGAATTGGCGGTGATATCCATGTCGTTTGCTTTTAAAAATTCGCTGAAATCGTATGGATAGACATCCACAGGGATATATCGTCCTCCCAGCGTTGTTTGAATGTCATGACTCAACATGTTGGCATTGCTGCCCGTGATATAAACCTGATGTTTGGTGTCTGCCATGCGTCGAGCGAATTTTTCCCATCCTGAGATATTCTGTATTTCGTCAAGGAACAGTATTGGCTGTTTTCCGTACATTTCCAGATGTGCTTCTAAGAGTAGATTCAAATCCTGTGCTGTCATGTCGGTAAGCCGTTCATCTTCAAAATTAATATAGAGCATTTCATCCCATCCTGTTCCTCTGTTCAGCAGTTGCTGTATGCGTTGATAGAGCAGGAATGATTTTCCAGCCCTCCGGATCCCCACAAAGACATAGTTTCCAAATTCTTCAAAGGTGAAATGGCGGGGGATTACCTTGTATTTGGGGACTTCTGCCTGATTGTCGGCGATAACCGTTTTCAAAATATTTTTATCCATACCTTCTGTTTTTATTCTATCGACAGCACAAAAATAGCCTGTTTTTATATTGTGTGCAACACAAAACGGTGTATGTCCCAAAATGTCCTAACATTTGTCCCAAATTATCTCATACCGGAATTCATCATTCATAAACCCCTGTCCTTCTGCCCATTTACTCACTTTCCCCCGTTAAATTCGATACCCCACAAATCGGTCATGCCGAATTTGTCGGGTATTTTGACCGATTTACCCTGTATTTTTGTCGAATTTACCCTGTATCCGTAAACTTTTATTCATCTAATTTTACAGCGTAAAACTTTTGTCCGAAACGACAATTTAAAAACGTAAGTATTATGAAGAATATTTTAAAAGCATGGCTCAAAAAAAATGAGCTGACGCCCGACAAGAACGATTATACGGCGGTAGTATCCCCAATGGGCAGTATCAATCAGGCAGGACTGATCGAATCTATCCGGGAAGAAGGTATAGAACTGGCTCCCGAAACCCTGAACGACGTCATCACCCGCTACAACCGCCACGCGGCGCGATACGCGGTAAGCGGCTGGAACGTGGATAGCGGACTGGTTTATCTGCGTCCCGTTATCACCGGCGTTTTCTACGACAAGACCTTCGATCCGGCGATCAACAGCGTATATATATCTGCTACGCAGGGTATGGAAATACGCAGGGAACTGAAAGAAACCTCCGTGTCAATACTTGGCGAAATGCCGGACGTGATGCACATCTTTCAGGTAATCAACCTCCGGACCAAACTCGCCGACGGCACGCTCACTCGCGGACGCAACGCACAGGTGGACGGCACGTACATCAAACTTACAGGCGACGACCCCTCCGTGGGCGTCTATCTGGAAAACGTCGATACCGGCGAGCAGACAAAGTTAGAGGACGATTACATCGTTACAAACGATCCCTCCAGGCTGATTCTGCTGATACCCGCCGACCTCGCCGCAGGTACATACCGGCTGAAAATCATTTCGCAGTTCACGGGAGCCAACAAGCAATTGAAATCACCGCGTCAAGTGGTGTATAACAACGAATTGACGGTAATTTAATATTTAATAATGAAAAACACCGATTGTAAAGCCACACGTTAAAGCCACTGTTAATACACGCTTAACAGTACTGTTAAGACGCCCTTAACGCCTCTGTTAAGACCGCTTTAACAACACTGTTAAAACCGCTTTAACAACATCGCTAAAATAACTGGTGAAAATACTTGAAAAAATGAAAGAGATATTCAAACTTTGGAAAACCTATAGCAGCACAAGGCAGGGCAAAGCGCCGAAGGCGATGACTTACGGCGCTGCCCTGCCTCCCTAAACACCCCACTAAACCTGAGTTCTGTTTAAGAAATAGTCCGTTAGGACTTGAATATCAATAGAAAACGATTTTATTCCGCTGTTTTTTGTCCGCAGGACATCCATGTGAATCCCCTACGGGGAATTTTTAGGAGAACCCTATTGTTTTTTTCTATTGATATGTATGCCCTAACGGGCAAATCGCTTAATTTTCGGCAATTTATCAATTATTCTTATCCGGAACTCAGGTCACTAAGGTCGGAAGCGGGATGCGTGCAAATAACTACATCCCAAGGTATGCCGACAAACCTGTTTTATATCGCAATAAATTTTCAACTTTAATCAATTAATAACTTTAATTTTTATGAATAAATTTAAGAACGCGACTTTTAAAGTCGACAAAAACAAATCGGGAAAGAACCGGCGGAATCTATTCTGTTTCTGCATCCTCTTTCTCTTCGCAGCCATGAATGCAATGGCTCAACAGCAACCCGTCACGGGGACGGTGACGGACGCCGCCGACAATGAACCGCTGGCGGGCGTTTCGGTAGCGGTAAAAGGGACTGTCACCGGTACGGCAACAGCCGCTGACGGGCGTTTTTCACTGAACGTAGCGCCGGACGCAGTTCTGGTATTCAGTTATCTTGGTTATCAGACCAAAGAAGTGCCGGTAAACGGACAGAGTCAAATAAATATCGCTCTTTCCGAAGACGCCAGGATTTTGGATGAAGTAGTCGTCGTCGGCTTCGGCACCCAAAAGAAAGTCAATCTGACCGGCGCGGTAGGTCTCGCCACGGCGAAAGACATCGAAGCCCGTCCGGTGGTGAATGCTACGCAAGCCTTGCAGGGGTTGGTTCCGGGCTTGTTCATTACCACCAATACCGGCGAGATGGACAAGAGCATGAGTATCAATATTCGCGGTACGGGAACGATCGGCGACGGTTCCAGCGGCAGTCCGCTGATTTTAATTGACGGCATGGAAGGCGATCTTAATACGGTTAATCCGCAGGATATTGAAAACGTCTCCGTCCTGAAAGATGCGGCTGCCTCGTCTATTTACGGTTCCCGCGCTCCTTTCGGTGTGATTTTGATTACTACCAAAAAAGGAACTGCCGGCAAACTGTCCGTTAACTATAACAACAGTTTCCGCATAACGAACCCTATTCATTTGCCGCAAATGATGGATTCCTATTCCTTTGCCAATTTCTTCAATGCCGGTTACAGGAATGCGGGCTGGGGACAGTTCATCTCCGATGAAACCATGCAAAGGATGCTGGATTTTCAAGCTGCCGGAGGCACCAATACGGGCGGTTTGCTTGACGACGGAAATGTGTGGGGCAAACCCGCAGG
>JAISRS010000141.1 GCA_031273485.1 Prevotellaceae bacterium | reverse complement strand
GTTTTGTTATTTGAATAAGGTAGAAATAAGGTTTTTGCACCTCGTAAAGAAACGACATTTTAAAACGTAAAGACGCAGTAAAATACACCCTCTTTGGTTCCGGCTTGTCCGGCTTAGGAAACCTCTAAAAACTTGATTTTTCAAGGCAGACAAGATTTTTAAACCGGAGTTTACTAATTGTAAATGAGGATTTAAAAATTAATAAAATTGACATTGAACACAGAAAAAGCAGTTTTTAGAGGTTCCCTTTAGTCACCAGCCCCCCCTTCAAGGCATAGCCGTCAGGCTAAGGGAGTGTCATCCCTGATAATGTTCGACTATCCCTCCCGTTCGGCGTAGCGAGACGCTACGCCGAACGGGAGGGTCCGTACCATGTCCGTACCATGTCCATACCATGTCCATACCATGTCCGTACCATGTCCATATCAAGTCTTCGTTCGGCGTAGCGAGACGCTACGCCGAACGCGTTGCCCCTTCTCAACCCTCCTGCCATAGCGCCTCAAAATAAGATTTAGCCTTTTGGCGCGACGATGAGAAAATTCGTGTAATTGACTGCGTCGAACTTACATTTCGTGGATAAAAATCGTGGACAGTTTTCGGACGGCGATTTTCGTGTATAATTATTTTACATATCTTTGCGGACAGTATAATTTGGTTTAATTCTTTTATAATAATGATTAATAAAATATTTGTATTTATTTTTTTCCTGCTGGCTTCCGGTTTGACGAAAGCGCAGGATTCGCTTTTTTTTGCGACACAACCTGCAATCAGTCCCGACGCCAAAGAAATTTATTTTTGCTACGACGGCGGAATATGGAAAACGCCTGTTGCAGGAGGCACTGCCTCGCGGGTGACGGCAATGACCGGCTATCAGACTAATCCGAAAATCTCGCCCGACGGAAAATGGCTGGCGTTTTCGTCCGACGAACAGGGGAATGCAAACGTGTATGTAACGCCTGTTTCGGGCGGAACAATACGGCAACTTACATTTCATGAGGGTTATGACAAAGTGAGTTCGTGGTCGCACGATTCCAAATATGTCTATTTCGAATCCAACCGCTACAACATGATGACAACTTACCGGGTAAGCATCGACGGCGGCACTCCGCAAAGACTCTTCACGGGATATTTCAACACCATAGTCAATCTGGTCGAAGACCCTGACGGCGTATTCTACTTCAACGAATCAAGCGAAAGCTTCGTGTTCCCCACACGGAAAGGATACAGGGGCGACAATAATCCCGACATCAAATCGTGGAATCCCGCCAAAAAGGAATACCGGCAGCTGACCACCCACAGAGGCAAGGATATATGGTCGTCCACAGACAAGAAGGGACGCCTGTACTGGGCTACCGACGAACGCAACGGAGAATACAACCTCGCTTGTCTTGAAAAAGGAAAACCGCGAATATTAACCGGTTTCACCACAGGCATCCAACAGCCGCAGGTAAGTTACAACGGCGAAAAAGTAGTGTTCGTGAAAGATTACGTAATTTGTCTTTACGATGTGGCTTCCGGAAAAACTTCCATGCCGCAAATCAAGGTTTATGAACGCAGTCTGCCCGACATAACCCGCTCGTATGCAACCGAAGGGAATATTTCGGAATGCGATATTTCGCCCGACGGGAAAAAAATCGCTTTCGTATCCCGCGGACAGCTGTTTATCAGCGATACCAAAGGGCTTTTCATACGTCGGGTCAATACCGACCCGAAAGAAAGAGTGGTGGAACTGTCGTGGGCTAAAGACAACAAAACCATCTATTACACACGTACCCGCGAAGGCTGGTACAATCTGTATAAAATATCGGCGGAAGAACGGTTCGGCGAAAAATTGGTCTATACCCCGAACAATATGGTGAAAAATCTCACCGTCGGCAACGACCGCTCCCTGATTGCCTTCGTAACGGGAAGCGACCGGCTCGAACTGCTGCGCTGCGAAACGGACAAGGTCGAAAAACTTGATAATAATGAGTTCTGGTCATTCCAAAATTATAACATGGCGTTCTCGTCCGACGACAAATATCTGGCATATACCGGTATGAATCTCTTTGAACGGGACGTGTTCATATACGATTTCGCAGCCAAAAAATCGTTCAATCTCACAAACAGCGCTTCCATGGACGATTCTCCCGCATGGTCGTCCGACGGGAAATATCTCTATCTGACGGCAAACCGTTATGCCGCCGCTTTTCCGAAAGGCACGAGAGGAAATCTTTTCCGTATCAAACTCAATCACAGCGATACGCCATATACAACCGACAAATACAGGGAACTTTTTCAGAACGACAGCGTGAAGAAGGCAAACGAGGCAAAAAACAAGACGGATATTTCGTTTGAACTTGAAGATATTCAGCGTCGGTGGGAGCCGGTGCAATCGTCGGGAAATCAGTCATGGGTCAAGATTTTGAAGAACGGCGCAAAAAGCTATCTCCTGTATTCCTCAAATCACGAAGGAGGACAGTACGGGGTATATGTGCAGGAAATCGTGGACTTTGACTCCAAACCTCCTAAAAAAATCAACGAACTCACCTTTCCGGCTTCTTTCAGCTATAACGGCAAGGATCTGTATGTGATTCAGCAGGGAAACGTATATTCTATCGACCTTGGAGGAGCAAGCGCCAAAAAGATTGACCTGAAACAAAATTTTGTGCAAAACAACGGCAACGAATTTCGCCAGATGTTCCATGAAGTGTGGGCTTTGCTGTCCGAGAATTTCTACGACCCCAAATTTCACGGAGTGGACTGGAAAAAGAAACGCGACTATTATTCCCGTTTTCTTCCGCACGTAAAATCCCGCCGCGATTTCAGAACCATGATGGAAGACATGCTTGGCGAACTTAATTCCTCGCATCTTGGGTTCAGTTCCTCAGGCAGCGAGGAACATAAAGCGACCAGTATCCGCTCAACGGCAACGGGGATACTGTTCGACAACCTGTCTCCATACACCGTAGCCTCGGTTTTGAAGGAATCGCCCGCATATTTGGCTGAAAATAAAGTCGCCCCCGGCGATGAACTGATTGCGGTAAACGGAGTCGCCGTTGATCGAAGCCGAAACAGAGAATACTATTTTGCATCTCCGGTGAGCGAAAAGGAAACGACGCTGACCTTCCGCCGCGGACAAAACACCTTCGACCTCACTCTGCATACCGTGCCGGCAAACAGCCTGAACAGCATGTTTTACACCGCATGGGAAGACGACTGCCGCAAACGGGTAAAGGAAAAAACCGGCGGACGCGTCGCCTATCACCACATGCGGGATATGGGCGCAGGCGCTCTTAACAGTTTCCTGATAGACATGAGCACGGAAGCCGTTCATAAAGATGCTCTGATTCTTGACCTTCGCTATAACAACGGCGGCAATGTCCACGACGAAGTGCTGAACTATCTCTGTCGCAAACCCTACTTCACGTGGAAATATCGCAACTATCAGTCGAATACGCACCCTAACGTGATACCCGGCGCCAAACCTGTTGTGGTTCTTATCAACGAACGCAGCCTGAGCGACGCCGAAGTAACATCCAACGGAATACGCTCCTTAGGCATAGGCAAACTGATTGGTACGGAAACCTACAGGTGGATAATCTTTACCTCCGGCGCCATGCTGGTCGATGGCTCTTTTTGCAGGCTTCCCTCGTGGGGATGCTATAATCTGAAGAACGAAGACATGGAATCCGCCGGCGTAAAACCCGATATTTATGTCAAAAATACCTTCGAAGACCGCCTCAACGGAAATGACCCTCAGTTAGATAAGGCTATCGAAGAAATTTTGAAAGATATGGCAATAAAAAATAAATAATATGAATAGAAAACTTGTTTTTACGGTTGCAGTTTTATTTGCAACGCTAAGTACAAATGCTCAGACGAGTTATTTGACGGTCGGCGATAATATTCGCCTGCCCGAAGACAGTATCGACCGTTTGCAACTTGTTGCGAACCTGAATGATTTTTTGATCGCCATTCAGCACGGTAATACGGAAAAATGGGTATTACCTTCCGAAAAAGCGGAAACCGAACTGTTAATAGACGAAATGAAAGGTATGGATAAAAAAGATTCCATGACTTTCAAGCCGTATCTTATCAATGTGGAAGCGCTTGCCGACATAAAAGCGTATTCGGTACAAGTATCATATATGGGTATTAATAAGGGAGCGCCGCTTTTGAGAGCTGTATTTGAGCTGGTCGCCCACCGGACGGATGACCGGTTCCTTTTTTCTTCGCCTCTGGTGCGGAATACTAGAAATTGGAAAACGAAAACGATTGAGTATATGACATTCTACTATCAGGACGTCGCTATGGAAAATACTATCGACAAGTACGCAAAAGCAGTGATGGAATATGACCTGAAATTCAACAATACCGAGACGACGAAAGGCATATATTTCTGCAACGATTGCGACGATATAACCTGCATATTGCGTTTGACAGGCATTATTTATGATCTCGCCGCCAACGGAATAGACTGGAACGCGATAGATTTTAAGGTCAGGGATAAGGTAATAAAATTTTATACTCAACGACATTCCCACAGAGAGTTCGACCCGCATAAGTTGTTTCATGCGGCGGCAGATAATACAATATCTCCGGAAAAAAGAAATCATTACATGATATGCGGTTACGCCTATATTTATGCCGGAGAGTTTTGCATTAATTGGGAGAATATTCAAAAATTGTTCAAAACCCGAATGAAATACGACAAGAAAACGGACTGGTTGAAACTCTATTTTGACCGTTACAATTTCGGTGAAAGTAATGAGAAATTTCTTTTGACAATGCAGTTTATCAATGCCCTGATTCTTCAAAAGGTGGAAAAAGAACAAGGATTTCAGTCCGTTATGGAGTTGCTGGCGAGTGGTAGTCCGTACAGGGATGAAGAAAACTTTTTCAAAATATTGGAAAAGGTTACCGGCATTAACAAAAAGAACTTCAATAAAGAAGTCGGAAAGTTGTTGCAGGAAGCGAAACTGTAGCGGCGATATTTCCGCCCGTTTCCTAAACGACTGTCGGCATAGTTGCAGCGGCGCGGAAAAAGGGAACGAAACCGCAGGACAAAACCGCGACTGACCCCGAAACCGAGTAAACGGGACGAAGCAGAGGGACAGCAATTACATGGAAGTACGGAAAATTCCGCTACTTTTGGCGTTTAAAAATACATTATAAACCGTCCCCGAAAGGGGGGCATAAAATAAAAAGAAGTGATAATGAAGACCTGTTCGCAATCAAAGTCCCGCAGGGACGACACTTTATTAACCGTATGCTTTAGCTTACGGACAGACGGCAGCAGCGCGATACGAAAGTCCCTGCGGGGACTTTTCAACTAATGAACATAAAAATAAATAACGGCGTACGCCCAAACTGCGCATAACAGAACTGTTTACGCTGTGGGAGATAAAATAAAAACAATAAAATTTCCCCGCGTATCGAAAAAAGCGTTATCTTCGCGCCGTTAATAATCAAAAATAAGGAACAATGAAAAAATTAAAGAATGTACTCGTGATTGTCGGCGGAACAGGTCTTATTCTCTGGGGACTGTTTCACATAACCTTTTGGGAAGGGCTTGACTGGGAAAATGAATTAGTCAAATTAAACGGGATAAACAGCAATGTGATGCAAATGTTAAATATTGCAGTCATAGTACTTTTATTATCGTTTGGCTGTGTTTTTCTTTTTTGCCGCAGAGAAATGGCAAGTACAGGATTAGGGACTGCGGTTCTGCTGTTTTTCGCATTATTCTGGCTTGCGAGATTAATTGGAGAATTTGTTTTTCCCGGCGGTTCGATAATGCTTGGATCGGTACTGTTTTTATTCGTGCTGCTCTATTTGATACCTGCCGTGATTAAGACGGGTAAAAATGAAAACAGGGACAATACGGGTTTGCGGTAACGACTGACGAAATGCACGAACGCACAACTTGCGGTTTGGCTTCCGAAGTCCGGAAAATTCCGTTACCTTTGCATTTTTAAATTAAGTTATAAATCGTCCCCTGCGGGGCAAAATAAAAGTTTTATGAACAAAGTTTTACTCGTTTTATCAGTGGCGCTGCTTGGACTTGCGGCGTGTAGCAATGCGCCCGAACGGCAGTCGCAAAAACTGCTGAAACACGTTGTGCTTTTTGATTTCAACGACGACCTTTCGGATGAACAGGTCAGGGAGATTGAAACGGCGTTTGTCAACATGCCCGCCCAAATAGAGGCAATAAAAACCTTTGAGTGGGGAACGGACATCCAAACCGAAAAAACGGCGACTCATCCGTTTACGCACTGCTTTGTGTTTGGTTTCGAGTCCGAAGAGGGTTTGAAAACTTATGTCGATCATCCGGCACATAAAAAGGTGGGCGAGATGGTGAAAGACAAACTGAAGACAGTGTCATTTGTGGATTACTGGGAAAACGGCAAATAATCCCTGCCGGTCGTTTGACGGGATTGTATTATAATAGTAGGACATTTTAAAAATCTTTAAAAATAATGCACGAAACCAATCGCATAGAATTAAAACAGACGTTAACCGATGATTTGGAAAGGGAGGTGGTTGCTTTTCTGAATTATCGCGAAGGCGGTATCATTTACATCGGAATCGACAAAAACGGCGTTCCCGTTGGCATTGCGGATACGGACGCAGCACAGCTGAAAATAAAAGACCGTTTGAAAAATAATATCCTGCCGTCGTGTATGGGATTGTTTGACATTATTGCGGAAACACATGCGAATAAAGATGTTATCAAAATTCTTGTTGCCGGCGGAATAGAGAAGCCGTACTATCTCCGAAAATACGGAATGTCCGAAAAAGGCACGTATATTCGCAAGGGAAGCGCTTCCGAACAGATGCCCGCGAGAATGATAGAAACATTATTTGCCAAACGGACGCGCAACACATTGGGTAAAATCAAGTCTCCAAACCAGCAGTTGAAGTTCGAGCAACTCAAGATTTATTATGAAGCCGCCGGAAAAATATTAAACCGTCATTTTGCGTCCAATCTCGAATTGCTGACCGAAAACGATTTGTATAACTATGTGGCTTACCTGCTGGC
>JAISRS010000122.1 GCA_031273485.1 Prevotellaceae bacterium | reverse complement strand
CTCAGTATCGGATCCTGATCCTGAGATGCTCCCTGCAACACCAGATTTGCCACCCATGTCGAAAAATAAAGTTGATTGATATCGCTGCATAATCCTGTGATTGTGTGTTCGTAGAACTTATCCGCCGTTGTTGCCGCATCGACCATAAACATGTAACCGCGCTTGTTATCGCCCGGATACGTGTGATCGCTGAACCCCTGGTGCCAGGCGTTGGGATTTTGTTCAAGTCCGCCTGTTTTCACGATAGCGTATTCATTTTGTCCAATGCCGCCGGCTGCTTTAAACTGATATGATGTAACGCCTGCGGGCAGGGGGATTGTTCCGCGATCCGCGTCTTGAGGACTGTTTCCGCCGAAATCTTCGCGAAACAGCAATTTTCCGTCCTTTGGACAGCCCACAGGATTAACCGAGCCGCAGTTATCGGATAATGAAACTTTTATTTCCCGACGCGAAGAGCCGGCAGTTCCCCTGTATCTTGCCTCGACATACAGTGATTCTACGGGCGAATTACTCTTGACTATCCCAATCCTGTTACTGCCTGTGTTTAATAGCATTGAGCCTCCGCTTGCGGCATCGTACCAGAAATACGCAACATCTGCAATCGTCGGCATTTCGACGTATATCGTCGCGCCGTAACATGCCGTATAATCTGCCGATAAGGGATTTGCCACAACGACATACAGCATCGCCGTGTCGATGTCGGCATTGCATCGAACCGAATAGCTGATCCGGTCGACACCCTGCGCATTTTTGAACGCGCTGTAGGTGACTGTTTTGTCGGGGTTCAGCGTCAGACTTCCATAACGCAGCCCTGTTCCGGCAATTGTGTCGAGCGTCAGCGAGTTACGGTCGGCGCAGGCGCCCGGATTGTCGTTTGCCAGCACGTCGATATTAACCGGAACGTTCAGTACGTGAACATAGTCGTCGGAAAGCACGGGAGAGGTTTGTGCAAAAAGGTCAGTCTTAACAGATAAGCAGCATAATATTGCTACAAATAAAACATAAAATTTAAATGTACGTTTCATAATAATAAATTACTTTTTTTATATGGATATCCGTAACGCGAATATCCGTTAACCTCTAATTATTTGGTAAATACTAATCTATTTTATGGAAATTGTTATCCCTAAGTCATAAATTGTATTTCAACTATTTTTTATTTCCGACGCAAAGGTAAAACAATAATTGAAAAAACCATCAAAAATTATGTTATTAAGCATAAATTTTAATGGTTATTTATATGACATTTTTCATGCTTTTGTGATTATACAGGCAAGTGAATATTGTGTTTTCTACATATTTATATTGAAATAAATTTTCGATTCGATGAATAGAAAAATTGTGCAGCCATATTATCAATAAATAACAAAATATGGATACCAAACGACATGCCGGTTTATACGATTTTTGGTTTAAGGAGGCAAAATAAATGACTTTTCATCAAATGATGCTCGGAGGATAAACAGGATTAAAAAGGCTTATAACCAATTTAAAATCCGTTTATTGACAAAAAAAAGCCTTCGCCTTGTTCGGGGCGAAAGCTTTTACCTTCGTTGAGTTACAACAGAATACTTACTTTACACAAGCAAGCAAGCAGGAGAACTCTCATAGAGAACATACTTTTGTGAGTAATTGTTTCGGATATTTTAAAGATAATATTTGTTTATACTATAAATAGTTGACAACAAAAACTTTACAATCACATAAAGTATCCGAGCAATTACAATTCTAAGTTCTTAGCTTCTCTTTTGCTTTTGTAAGTTGCGTTTTTAGGGCATCTATACATAAATCTGTCGATTCTTCGAAACTTTTCGATTCCCTTTCCGCAAACGCGTCATAGCCCGGAATCCTAAGTCGGATTTCAACTTTTTTATTCTCTATGGGCTGATCGTTTAACCGGAGATAAACATCTGCTCCAACTATTCCATCGAAGAATTTCTCCAATTTGGACAGTTTTTTTTCGATAAATTCTATCAATTTCTTGTCTGCATCAAATTTGATAGATTGTACATTTACTTTCATGGCATCAATTTTTTTTAATTGTTTAACCTTTAAGCGCGAGGATGCGCCTTATTATGTATTTGTTTTAATTTTTCAAACGTATTATGCGTATATATTTGTGTTGCTGTTAGATTTGCATGTCCTAACAGTTCTTTAACACTATTTAAATCGGCTCCACTATTTAACATGTGCGTAGCGAACGAGTGTCTTAGTACATGAGGGCTGGCTTTTCCCGTCAGCCCGCCGGTGCGCAGATTTTTCTTAACGTTCAGATATATTGAATTTACGGAGATTCTTTTACCTTTTGACGTTAAGAAGAGAAAATTATTTTCAGGATTAGGGAAAAAGCTGCGTTTCAGGGATATATACTCTTCCAATATTTGTTTTATAGCGTTAGTCATAGGAATGAAACGTTCTTTATTACATTTTCCCAACACTTTAATTTGCTTAAGCGAAAAATTTATATCGCTATGTTGAAGATTCGCCAATTCGGAAACCCTCATTCCCGTTGCATAGAAAGTTTCTATAATGACATAATTTCTCAGTAGAGAATAATCTTGAGTGTTTTTTGTAGAATTCAGAATAGCAGCTATTTTGTCCTCCTGTATAAAGACGGGATGTTTTTTTGAGATTTTCGGTTTTGCAATTCCGTCCACAGGATTAACTGTAACTTTTCCTTTTCGGATTAGATATTTGAAAAACGAATTTAATGCGGCAGATTTACGACATACAGAACGCGGAGTCAGACCTTTACGAATCATTTCGGCAATCCATCTCCGCACAATTTGAGTATTTATTTCCTCAATTCCAACAAAGGAATCTTTTTCGGAGATACATTCAAAAAAATCGGAAATATCATTCCTGTAGGCTCTTAATGTATGCTCCGAAGACCTTTCCTCCGTTTTCATATAACGGATAAATTGCTCTATTAATACTTGTACACTTTCCATATTCGTGTGTGTCAAATCATTATCTCAATTGCTAAAATTTACTTCACTGCTATTACCATAAACC
>JAISRS010000527.1 GCA_031273485.1 Prevotellaceae bacterium | reverse complement strand
ATGGTCGATAATCTGTTTGGAACAGCTTTTGGATTCACAAAGGCTTGCCAAATGGGAGCTATTGGAGTAAATGCATTAGAGCCAAAAGGTTTTAGGGATTGTTTGGATAAAGGGAATATTCCAAAATATAATGATTCGGACGAAGAAAAGAAAATTAATTTTAATACATATCAAATTTGGTTATTAGCCATGTTAAATAATGAACAGTTATGGGAACGGGCGCAACAGATTGCGCTAACCCTCAGCAATTACTCGAAGAGTGATACCGGCGGTAAAACGAGTGCAAAAACAACAAAAAGTCGCGAGGTTGACACTGTGCTTGAAGCAAAAAATAAAAAACAATTTATTGATGGTTTAACAGTTTTAGTTGAACAAGGTCAGGATATTGATCAATTAAGCCAGATAGCCGGAATGCTTAATCTGATGCCTATTGATAATGTCCCTTACTTTCTGACGTTAATCAGATTTCATTATGCAGTAGTAAATAAAAAATCATAAATAAAAATCATCATGGATCCGTACATTTATTTAAGAGCGTTGAAACACGCTGAACACACAGTATTTTGTGTGCAAGATGGTCAGAAAACATATTTTGACCCACAGTTTAATCGAGTGGTTGCCTATTCAAGCGGACAACAAGTTAAAAGGTCTATTTTGGATACTTTGACATCTGGATTGAATGTAAAAATGGCGCCAATCACGTTTAATTATAACATTACAGCCAAAAAGGAACTGGAGAATAAAGAACCCTGGTCGCCCTGTGATCCTGTGTATATTGACCAATTAATTGGTGGCTGGATGCGGGCTGGCGATGGGATAACACTTAAAAGACGCAGCCCTTTATCCATTTCTGCGATGCGTCCTTTACATCCCTTACTTGCCGGAGTTGACAGAGAAAATCTGACGTTTGACCGTAGCGATAAACCGGATAATAACCCTGTAAATGTCCGGCTCGGAGACAAATTACTTTCAGAAGAAGAAATTGAAGAATTCTTAGGGAAGAACAATAGGACACTTCCCCGCAGGAATTGGATACCTGAAAATGTTAGAACCGGCGGATTGTTTATTTATGATGTTGCCGTTGATTTACGCACATTGTTTTCTGTTTCAACTAATCAACACGAACCCGAACTCACAAAAGAAAAGATTAATGAGTTAAAAGGAAAGGGTTGGATTGAGTCTGGAAATATTTTTGGGAAATGTTTAGTACTACCCAAAGAAGAACGAGATGAGATTATCCCGGCATTAGCCCATGCCTTGTTGAATTGGCGAATAACTTCCAATCAAGCTCGTACATTCAGTTTGATGGAAACTTTGGCCATTGCGATTAGTAATAATGCGAATACCTTAGCAGGATCAATCCGGGCAAAATTGATTGAAGATGGAGAAGAAACCAAAGCAAAGCCCCTTATTGATGAAACAGCCGGAGCAGATGTTTTTGTTACACTCCCTTGTTCTAATTATATAGTCACCGTGAATGAAAGCGCAGATGCTATTGATAAAGCAGAACAGAAATTGATTGAGTTAATGCAAAGTTTCGATTATGAAAATCAAATACAATAGAATAATTTTTGAAATAAAAGAAGAACATGTATGAGTGCAGAAAAATTACTTGACAAAGTTCTTTCAATCTTGAGGGATATGAAGGACGACAAAGAAAAGCTTGAGAAACTATTGAGTTTTATGGAAGATGAATTTCTTTCTGAAGAAGATGAAGATGAGGATGTTGATTACAAAGAACAATTACCTGAGAAATACAGGGAAGTTGTTCGGCTGATTGCGAATGGTTTGAGTGCTAATTATATCTGTTTTTATAATCCGGATACATTGGAAGTAGAAGACATTCCTAAATCCATGTATGAAGAATTGGATTTTGATGCAGAATGGGATGATGATGAGCTTGATTTATCGTTTCTGAAATGGGAGAATGGTATTAAAATCGAGCCGCTCGACTCCCGTGAATCGTTTGATATCATGGATAGATTTGTCAATCAACTTAAAAATAAAAAGGAAGCCTATAAATTAACGCAAGCATTGAATGGGCATAAACCTTTTGCTAATTTCAATCATATTATTCATAACTCCGATTGTAGAGATGAATGGTTTGCTTTTCGACAAAGACAGTTAGAGAGATATGTTATTCAAGATTACTTTTATAAATACTTGGAAGATTACAATAAAAAATGGAACAACAATTATCAGAAAAGAGCACAAAAGCGGAAATATTGAAGGCTTATGACGCTTTATTAAAAAATGTGCAAAGTGCAAAGGCTAATGTCCCTAAGCAAGTGCAAGAGGAAAAACAAAAAAAGGAAACATTAGAAAAAGTGGCGGAAATATCTAATGATGGAATCGTAAAAGATATTACTACCTTTAAATCGAGTTTGAATAATTCATTAGATGAGATTCTACAAAACTTGACCCATGAATTTAAGAAATTGGAAGAGATACGCGCTGCTATTTCCATAGAAAAGAAATCACTTGAAGAATTGTATTCCTTATCTGCCAATACCGATTCGCTGGCAACAATGCTGCTTGTTCAAAAAGAGAAAAAGGAAAGCTTTGAGAAAGCAATGAAAGAGAAAGAAGATGCCTTTTCGAATGAAGTTACCTTAAAGAAAGAACAGTGGGAATTAGAGAAAAACAAACAAAAAATAGCAGAAAAAGAATACATTGATGACCTGAATAAACGTAGGAAGCGGGAAGAAGATGAATATCTGTATGCAGTGAAAATTAAACGCCAAAAAGAACAAGATGAATATGAAACAAAAAAGAATCAACTTGAAAAAGAGCTTGTTGATAAAAAAGAAAAATTTGAACAGGAAATTTTATCTCGTGAATTGAATCTAAAAAATGCCGAAGCAGAATTAATGGAACTTCGGAAGTATAATGCGGATTTCCCTGCCAAATTAGAAAAGGCACTGAAAGATAAAGAGGCGGAAGTAACCAAACAACTTCAGACTAAATATGAATTTGAGATCAAATTAATGGAGAAACAAAACGAAGCCGATATCCGCTTAAGAGATCAAACTATTGTATCCTTACAGGAGAAAATAAAAGAACAGCAAGTTCAATTGAAGGAATATACGGATAAAGCTAACCGGGCTGAAGAAAACGTTAAAGACATCGCAGTGAAAGCTATTGAGAATGCTTCTAAAGTACGGATGTTTACAACTAAATCCGAAAAAGAAGATAATTAGATAAATTTCTCATGAATATATCTGGCACTCATTTCAACTATTATTAGGTATGTAAACGTAAACTTTGGTTGTTTGCAAATGGTATCAATATGGAACATACTTCCGATCTGGTTTATGAAGGAAAAATGTTGCATGAAACCTCTTATCCGCAACGTCCTGAACGTTATAGCGAACTGGAAATAGATGGCATAAAAATTGATTATTATGATGCAAGAAATAAAATAATTCATGAAATCAAGAAATCGGAT
>JAISRS010000101.1 GCA_031273485.1 Prevotellaceae bacterium | reverse complement strand
CGTCTTTATCAATTAGTTATAAAAAATATTTATCAAAAATGGTGTCACCGCTATTTCCTCAACCTAATTACACATGTTGTTTATTGTAAGGATATTAATTTTATAGGGTCAGGAAGTCTGTATTTATGACACGCACGGATTGCAAATCCGCGCGAGCGGAGGTCCTTAAAGTCTTTAAAGACCTTTAAAGCCCTTAAACGTTGGCAATTCATTGTTTGAGGACTTTGGAAGGCGACATCCAACAGATTGTTAGAAATAATTCAGAGATTTCAAACCCTAACAGGGATTCTAAACCCTGTTAGTGGGTCGGGTTCCGTTCATTGTTATAGCTTCCGGCTTCCGTCAAAGTGACAGAGTTACTACAAATTATTAAAAAAATATATTGTATTTCAAAAAACTTAAATAACTTTGCGCTTTGTCTATAATTAGGTTATACGGAATTTAGATACTTTAATAACATGATATTTTCCTTGTATTAAGTTACTTGTGACCGACAGTTTATTAGAATATGGATATAATGTAAAATGAAAATTTTGAAATAATGTACAAAGTGGAATTACCGGTAGAAATAAATGAAATAGTGAAATTGAGTAAAGAAGACGCCGTAAGATTAGGTAACAGCGTCGTTGCGCCCGACCATCTGTTTTTGGGAATACTCCGTCATCAAAACAACGACGTGGTGAAACTGATGTTTGAACTAAACGTCAATACCGACGAATATAAGCGCGGCATAGAAGCCAAACTTCATGAACATCACAATCAAACACTAAGAGTGGAAGAAATACCCCTGGATAAAGTTTCGGAACTGACCATAAAAAAATCCTACCTCGAAGCCAGAGCAATGAAATCCGCAAGTCCCCCTACGGCATTGCACATATTTTTGGTGATTTTGAAGGAAAACAATTCTTTAACATTTACATACTTCAACAAATCGGGTATCAACTACGAGTTTGTTAGAAATTACCTTAACGGTGATACCGCATCGCCGAAGGCAATCAATAACAGTAATTTTGAAGACGACGACGATGACGACGACGACGAACCGTTGCTTCACAGCCCGCGCCCGCACACAAAAAATGCAGGCACCTTTGCAGTAGATAATTTCAGCACGGATTTGACCAAAGCCGCAGCCGAAGACCGGCTCGACCCCATTGTGGGCAGAGAAAAAGAAATTGAACGTTTGATTCAAATACTCAGTCGCCGCAAAAAAAATAACCCCGTACTGATTGGCGACCCCGGAGTAGGCAAAACAGCCATAGTCGAAGGACTTGCAACTAAAATCGTCAATAAAGAAGTCCCAAAAGTGTTGTTAAACAAACGGGTCGTGGTGCTCGACGTCGCCTCCATTGTTGCCGGAACAAAATATCGCGGACAGTTTGAAGAACGAATGAAAGCCGTTTTGACCGAACTTCAAAAACATCCCGAAATAATACTGTTTATCGACGAACTTCACACCATTGTAGGCGCCGGAGGAGCGCCCGGCTCACTCGACGCAGCCAATATGCTGAAACCGTCGCTGGCACGGGGCGAACTGCAATGTATCGGCTCCACCACTCTGGACGAATACCGGGAACATATCGAAAAAGACGCGGCGCTGGAACGACGTTTCCAGAAAATCCTGGTAAACCCGCCCACACAGGAAGAAACTATAGCAATTCTTGATAAAATTAAAGAGAAATACGAAGAATTTCATCACGTTACCTACACCCCCGAAGCCATCAACGCCTGCGTTACGCTCACCGGCAGATATGTTTCGGACAGAATGTTTCCAGACAAAGCCATCGACGCTTTGGACGAAGCCGGCTCCAGAGTCCGAATTTCGGTGATTGACATGCCGGAAGATATTCAAACACTCGAAAAACAAATAAGCGAAATACGCAAATCCAAACAAAAAGCCGCAGAAACACAGAATTACGAAAAAGCGGCGAGCTTTAGAGACAAAGAAGTTAAACTGCTTGGCGATTTGGAAATATCCTACAAAAACTGGGAAAAAGAACTTGAACAAAAACGGCAGCTTGTTGATGAAGACAACATCGCCGAAGTGGTTGCAATGATGACAAATGTCCCCATACAACGCATCGCCAAAAAGGAAGGAGAACGCCTGATTGAAATGCCCGAAGCGCTGAAAGGTCAAATCGTAGGACAGGACGAGGCTGTGGAAAAAGTGGTGAAAGCAATCCGTCGCAACAGAGCCGGACTCAAAGACCCGATGAAACCGATTGGCTCCTTCATTTTCATGGGACCTACGGGAGTAGGAAAAACTCAACTGGCTAAAATATTAAGCCAATATATGTTCGACTCCGCCGAAAATATGATTCGCATTGATATGAGCGAATATATGGAAAAATTCGCCGTAAGCCGACTCATCGGCGCGCCTCCGGGATATGTGGGCTATGAAGAAGGCGGGCAACTGACCGAAAAGGTACGCCGCCGTCCATATTCCGTGGTGCTTTTCGACGAAATAGAAAAAGCGCATCCCGATGTGTTCAATATCCTGTTGCAACTCCTTGACGAAGGGCAGCTGACGGATAGCCTCGGACGCAAAATCGACTTCAAAAACACTATAGTGATAATGACTTCCAACATCGGAAGCCGGGAAGTAAAAGAATTTGGACAGGGAATAGGTTTCTCCACGTCCATCAACCGGGAGGACGCTGTGCGCAGCAACACAAAAACAATTATCGACAAAGCCCTGAAACGCCGGTTCGCTCCCGAATTTCTGAACCGCATCGACGATATTATCATGTTCAATTCCCTGGAACAGGATGATATTTTCAAAATCATAGACATAGAAATATCTTCCCTCTTGAAACGCTTAAATGCGGCAGGTTACAAAGTAAACGTATCGGCGGAAGCCAAATCCTTTGTCGCAAAACAGGGATATGACCCCCAATACGGAGCAAGACCCCTGAAACGTGCAATACAGAGACATATCGAAGACAATCTGGCGGAAGCCATTATCAGAGACGAAGCGCAGGCGGGCGATTCGTTTGATGTTGATTTGGATACGAAAACGGAAGGAATCATTGTTACAACACGAAAAACGGAAACAGTAAACTTATAAGCTGTATGATTTATTGTCAAAATATCGTCGCAGGAGTTGAAACGGAATGGCGCACAGGGCATAATCCTGTTTCAACCGCCTGCGACGGTTTGTCGGCGGGCCTGGATCAAATCCGGGCAAATCTGTTATAAAAGATAAAAGTACGCAGATTTAACAGTTAAAAACAATCCGACATTCACAATGTTTGTCAAAACTTAAATATCTTTAAAATTGTTATTATATATATGGAAATGCAGAGTCCATGTATATTGATTATTCGGATAATCGAAAAAAAAAATAAAATCGGATGAGTGAAATAAAAAAAATAAAATCATGGAAAATATTTTTACCTGTCATTATAGGTTTGTTAGTTGTTGGGTATCTGTTCTACAGAGAATTCAGCAGTAAGGAATTTGACGCTTCCACCTTCGACGAACTAAGTCTGACATGGCTTTCCGTATTTTGGTTTGCAGTTTCGTTCATCTGCATCTTCGGACGCGATTTAGGCTATATCATACGGATAAGAGTCCTGTCCGAAAATCAATTATCGTGGCGACAGGCATTCAGAATAATTATGCTGTGGGAATTTACCTCCGCCGTAACCCCCTCGTCGATGGGAGGCACCAGCGTGGCGCTGATGTATGTCCACAAAGAAGGCATAAGCATCGGAAAAAGTTCGGCAATAATAATGGTCACCTCCCTGCTCGACGAACTGTATTTCATAATCGGACTTCCCACAGTGGCGCTTATCGCCGGAGGCATGGAACTCTTTAATATAGAAGATTCCACCGGATGGACGCACGGCATGTTGTGGATGACCTCCATTGCATACGTCATTAAATTAATATGGGTGTTACTGATGATATACGGCTTGTTTATCAATCCCAAAGGATTCGGCAGACTGCTGTTCGGAATATTCAGGCTCCCCTTCCTGAAACGCTGGAAGAGAGGAGCCGTGAGAGCGGTGAGAGATATTGAACTTAGCTCGACGGAACTGAAGTCTAAAAAAATATCCTTCTGGTTCTACGCCTTTTTCAGTACAGTCATATCGTGGACTTCACGATACTGGGTTGTCAATTGCCTGTTTTTGGCATTCTTTACCGTACACGATCATTTCCTCATATTTTCCCGTCAATTGGTTATGTGGATAGCCCTGCTTATCAGCCCGACGCCCGGCGGCAGCGGAATCGCCGAATATATGTTCGACATCTATCTGGGCGAATTTATACCCTTTGCAGGGATTGCCGTAGCGTTTGCCCTGCTCTGGCGCCTGATAACATACTATCCGTACCTGATTATCGGAGCTTTTATGATGCCGAAATGGATAAGCGATAAATTTGTGAACAAAAAAGAAGTAAAAAAACGAAAAAAATAACGATGAACGATGAATTTATGGGTTAAAAAATTCGTGTTATTCGCAAAATCCGCAGGATTTAATTCGTGCGATTCGTGTAATTCGTGGATTAAAAAAAAAATCGTGGATTAAAAATTCGTTTCATTCGTTTCATTCGTGGATTAAAAAAAATCGTGGATATAGAGCCGACATTTAAAATTCCGATGTAAAGTAGAATTGGATTTTATCGAATTTGTCTTTTGCCATTTGGAGAGAATAGGCGGAATCGGCGAGGAAGACATTTCTGCCGTATTTATCCGAGGCTATATTATTGTATTTACGCATCATGAAATCATCTAACTGGGTTTTGTCGTCGCTTTTGAACCAGCACGCTTTGTGAAGATTGGCGGGTTCGTATTTGCATTTTGCGCCATATTCGTGTTCCAGTCGATATTGTATAACGTCAAACTGCAACATTCCCACGCAGCCTATTATTTTTCGTCCGTTTATTTTCAGTGTAAACAATTGAGCCACGCCTTCGTCCGTCAGCTGGTCGATTCCTTTTGCCAATTGTTTCGATTTCATGGGGTCTGCATTTTCGATATATCGGAACAATTCGGGGGAGAAGCTTGGTATTCCTTTAAAATTCAGTATTTCTCCTTCGGTGAGCGTATCTCCGATTTTAAAATTCCCGGCATCGTACAGACCCACAATATCTCCGGGAAACGATTCATCGACAACGGATTTTTTGTCGGCAAGAAAGGTATTGGGCGACGAAAATTTCATTTGTTTGCCTGAAGCGACATGCAGATAAGGTTTATTGCGTTCAAAAACGCCGGAACAAATTTTCAGAAAAGCTATTCTGTTGCGGTGATTAGGGTCGAGATTTGCATGGATTTTGAAAACAAAGCCTGTAAGTTTGGGTTCAAACGGGTCGATTTCCCTCACATCCGTCGGGGATTTTTGCGGATGCGGGGCAATTTGAATAAAGCAGTTCAGAAGTTCCCGAACTCCGAAATTATTGACTGCGCTTCCGAAAAACACAGGGGCAAGTTTCCCGGCGCTGTATTCCTGCTGTTGAAATTCGGGATAAACGGTTTCTATCAATTCCAAATCCTCTCTTAGCTGTTCGTTTGCCGATTCTCCTATGGCTTTTTTCGCTTCGGGAGAATCCAGATCGGTTATTTCCAGAATATCATCTGTTAACTGTTGTTTATTAACGGAGCGGAACAGTTGCAGTTTTGTTTCAAAGCGGTTATATACTCCTTTAAACGACGAGCCTGCACCTATGGGCCAGCTCAGGGGAATTACTTTGATTGTCAGTTCGCTTTCTATTTCGTCAAGTAAATCGAAGGGATCTTTGGCTTCACGGTCTAATTTATTCACAAAAACAATCACGGGAGTATTTCTCATTCTGCAAACTTCCATCAGTCTGCGGGTTTGCGTTTCCACCCCCTTTGCTCCGTCGATAACGATAATCACGCTATCTACAGCGGTGAGCGTGCGGTAGGTGTCTTCGGCGAAATCTTCATGTCCGGGCGTGTCCAGAATATTAATTTTTTTATTCTGATATTCAAAAGCCATCACGGAAGTTGAAACGGAGATACCGCGTTGCCGTTCTATTTCCATAAAATCGGAAGTTGCCGATTTCTTTATTTTGTTGGATTTCACAGCTCCTGCAATATGAATTGCTCCTCCGAAAAGGAGAAGTTTTTCCGTTAATGTTGTTTTACCTGCATCAGGATGGGCGATAACCGCAAATGTTCTGCGTTTTTCAACCTCTTGTTTAAGTGTCATACACAATTAATGTTACAAAATTCGGGCGCAAAGATACACAATCTTAATAAATTTGTGCTTTGTAGATAATTTTGGGTGTATTCCAAAATGTCGTTTCAAGACTAAATCTTATTTTGAGGCGCTATGGTAAGAGATAACGACTATGTACCCTTCGTTCTGCGTAGCTATAGCCCGAAGGGCTTGATTTTCATAACCGCAGGTCAACGACCTGCGGAAGCAACCTCTCGCACAACTGCCTGAAAGGCAGGACTAATTATTATTATTTCAATTTACGTGTCAGTCCTGCCTTTCAGGCAGAGAACATACGGGTACTTTTCCGCAGGTCGATGACCTGCGGTTATGAAAATTAAGCCCTTCGGGCTGCTTGGCGACCTTTTCGTTCGATTGCTACGGCGCAGCCGGAAATAAATAGCGCCTCAAAAAGAGATTTAGCTGAGATTTTTTAGAGGAATAAATATAATAAAGGAACCTCTAAAAACTTGATTTTTCGGTGTTCGACATCAATTTTTTAAATCCTTGTCCTGAACAGTTAAACTTCGGATTAAAAATCTTGTCTGTTTTGAAAAACCAAGTTTTTAGAGGTTCCCCTTAATATAAAAAATTTTCGAGTATGGACTAATTTCTTGATGCGATTTTAGCTAACAATCTCAATATTTCCAGATACAACCACACTAAAGTAACCAGAATTCCGAATGCGCCGTACCACTCCATGTATTTGGGAGCGCTCATTTTAGCGCCTTTTTCTATAAAATCGAAATCCAGTAATAAATTCAAAGCCGCAATAACAACAATCACAGCGCTGAT
>JAISRS010000081.1 GCA_031273485.1 Prevotellaceae bacterium | reverse complement strand
GGTTCCGGTCAGGTCAAAGGAACCGGAACGGTGAAATATGACACCGGCGAACCGGTTCCGTTTGGAATGGTTATTTTTTCCACCGACACAAACCAATACACCGGTGAAATCAAAAACGGCGTTTTTGCACTCGGAGGGATTCGCCCAAAAAACGGTTTGCCGCCCGGGAATTACAAGGTGACCATTCAAGGAACAGACGAAAACGACAAATCGATTGTTGCCGCAAAATACAATGCGGTAAGCACCTCCGATTTGTCGTATGAAGTCAAAACCGGACAAAAAAACTACTTCGAGATTATAGTACAAAAACCATAGACTGTTTTATTTTTGGCTCTTTTATTTTTTTTGTGTTGACGAAGTAACATGACAATAATAAAAGAGCCTTTATTTTTTTGAGATGCGAAATAGACGAAATCTTGTCGGTTGCGATTTTATTTTAGCAACAATTCCTTATTCGGTTCATCACCAAGCCACAATTCCAACAGACCGCCTTGTTCGTTTGACCAAAAGAAAAAACTTAATCCGAGAAAATCTCTTAATGCTTTAGGCATTTTCGTCACCTCCGTTTTTTTGTGCGAATTCCCAGATGAGCGGTGAGTTGCATCTCAAATAATCGAGTAATTCGAAAATTTCATTTTCGTTAAATCCTGCTTGCTTTTGAAATGTACATTCCGGTAACACTCCTTCGGCGAAATCGAAACCATTGTCATTTGGTCTTTCAAAACGAACAACAACCCGACGCGAATGATTTTCATTGAGCATGTCCGAATGAGTTAGGATGACATTATTCACAGTGGAATAGTAGTGTTTCATATTTTTTCCTTTCGTGATGGGTTTTGTAAAAATGTACTAGCATTCGTCAATCATCAAGCATGGAAGTTACCGCTTCGGTTGCGTTGTCAAACGGTCCGTAAAGATTTCGGTCTTCATCGGATTTTTCTATGGCAGCAAGCAGTTCTGGAGTCGGTATTCCGCCTTTCTTGATACTGATATTTTTGGTTTTGTTGGCAGATGCAATAATTGTTTCGATTCCAGCCTTTTCAGTTTCCGTTACAGAAATAAAAAATTCGGCGTTGTCTTCTATCATCTGTTCGTACGAGTCAAGTTTTGTTTTCATTTTGTTGCTTGATAATATTTCTAATCAGATTCTTTATCACCAAATTTTCCAACTTGGAGGCTATAGGGGATATGTTGTCAATATTTTCTTTCCAATGCATACCTTCATTATAAATGATACCTAACAAATAATGAGATTCAGGTGAGATAATCCCCTTTGTTTCTACATACTCCAATTTGCTCCTTGTTTTATGTGTTTTAAGAAATTCATTCCTTGCGTCTTCATTTTGTAGTTGTTCAAAAGCAATTTTTTCAATTTTTATTCTCAATGCACCACAAACGGCAAACGGATCATAAGTATTATCGTCTAGATACTGCTGAATCTCCTCATTTAGATGATTTATAAAATTTTCACCTTCGCCCCAGCATTCAGGTAATTGCAATGCACGGAATGCAACTCGTTTATTTATTGTGTTCGGATTATAATGAAGCAAATATTTGTCAACATCTTCCTTTATTGTTTCGTGCATTCTATTTCTCAACAATTTTATTAAATTATTTTTTACTTGAATTGTAGATTTGTCTAAATAATACACCTTTTGATCACTAAAGGCGTAATTTTTGAAATAATTGGGATTTAGATGAGTCAAGATTAATGGATATATACACCTTTCATTTGTTTTAAAATCGTTTATGAATCTCGTTATATAATATTGAGCTGCTATTAAATTAGCATCATCTAAATAGTCGAAAACTTCGTCTATTACAAGAATATTTGCAGATTTTTTCAATTTTTGTTTTGCACGGAGAAGCATCGCAATAAAAGTCAAAATGTCTCTCTGCCCATTTGAAATTTGTGTTGCTTCGGGAAATTTTACAACAAGTTTTCCATGCGTTTCACTTGGACGAATCTTTTTCCATGTACAATTAAAATCTGATAATACCTCATCAATTTGTTGTTTATCTAACAGGTATTTTTTATAAGTACATGCTTTCTTAAAATCAGTTTTATTTTGATGATAAATCCAAATAAGTTGTATCGCAGCAAGATAACTTTTAACAATAGAATTGGGGTAAATATTAAATTTATTGATAAGATCGCCTATAGTATTCAAGTTATTAATTCGTTGCAAATTATTCAAACAATTGTCCTCAATCCATTTGAGTAGATGTTGTGCTGCCAATTGTTGTGTATTTATTTTTGCAATGATACTATTAATACTTTCTTGTATTCTTTGTCCATTTGCACGTTGTAAATCTTGGTAATGTTCACTTATTTTTTCAACGAGTTTTAAATTATTAAAAACATCTCTTATATTAGGAAGAACCCTTCCATTACATCCAAATTTATCTTTCAAATCCGCGACAGAAAAAACGAAATTGACATTTTGGGGAATTCTATCAATCAAAATAATGTCTTCAATTTCTAATCTTGCGGTTGCTCTCCCGTATCGAGATCCTACGCCTCTTGGTTTTAATTGGTTGTTAATTACAAAATAATCTATTTCACTGCTTATTGAATTTTCCTCGTTGGTAGCTTCAAGGTTTACTGTTTCTTCATCTGATTTTTTATATTCAATTTTGATTTGAGGGGAATTAGTCTGATCACCCTTGTAATAATCATCCTCTTGTAAATGAATACGATTATTATTCATTGATTTAAAGGCGGTAGCCAATGAACTTTTACCAAAACCATTTGGTGCAACTAAAATACTTGGTTTATTAGGGATAATATCCAATTCGAACTTTTTGTACTGTATCCCTTTTATATTTTTTATTTCTATTACTTTAATCATGGTACAAATTCCTTTTTTTAATTTTTAGATTTTCCCGAGTACCAATTTTGGCAACAATACGTAGTGGAATATCTTGATAATTGTACTTTCGTAGTTGAGATCAGTGTATGGCAATGGATTAAAACTAAAATGTCTGGCAGATGTTAAGAGGTTTTATTCGGCATTGGTATACGCCCACTCTGTTTTCTCCACTCATACGTGTCCCACAAATAATTTACAAGCGCAACACTACTTCCAACAGCTAATTGGGCATGCCTTACTGTCAAACCTTTGTAGTTCGCACTTTTTCCGTGACCACTACCGTAGGCATTCCGAAGTTCAGCAATATTTACTGCTATCCCATGAAGGTTGCCCAAGATCGCCTTTACTGTTTTGCTCTCAGCTGTAGCTTCGTCGACATTATCGGTCGAAATCCCCAACAATTTCAGTGTTGCTTTAACTAAATGACTAACATTCCAGTTCTTGTCTATTGATTCGCCGCTTTCTTCAAGTATGGTTTTGCAACAACTTTCGATGAATTCTTTTGATTTTCCGATGGCTTCGGTCGGGTTGTTTTTTTGCATTTCTAGCATGATGTTTATCTGTGAAGAAATATAATCACTTGAGAATTTTTCTTTTAATTCGCCGGCATTTATGAATGAAGTTTTGTTTAATTTTATTTTATCCATTACCTCTTTACATTTACGATAATATTTTTGATATTCTTTTTTGGAAGTATCTCTAAATACATCATTACTACTTTCATCTGATTCAATTTCTGATTGGCAATGAGACTCGTAGTGTTCAAGCAGGTCGCCGAGCAGCTTAATCACATCGTCATCATTTGCTTCGTCAATATAGGCAGCTAGTGATTTACCTTTTGACTGTCTATAACGGTTACAGAGAGCAACACCGATGCTACTTTGGGTGAACGCATCAAATGATGAATTACTAGTAAATGTAAGTACATATCCGCCACGGTTAAATAATGTAAGAAAACAACCTTTTTCAATGTTTGTTAATTTTATCATATTGATTTTTCTCCTCATTCCAATGTATCTTTAAAGGCAGTAACGGGTAACTCTCCGCTCATCATCTTCGGTAGTAAAGTATCACGAATAACGGCAAGCGAGATGGATTGCGATGCTAGGGCTTGCATTTGGTTAAATAATGTTTTTGCTATAGAGTTATATTTCTCAATAGCGGATATACAAGGAAGAATACATTTTATTCTACTTAAAATATTCTGTGTTAATAGCGGCTGACTCGTTCCGATATTCATCATGTTTAAGTTTTGCTGCAACATCAATTGATAAAAATAATATTGA
>JAISRS010000078.1 GCA_031273485.1 Prevotellaceae bacterium | reverse complement strand
AGAGATAATCTTACGATTATTTATTTGCTTTACCGGCAATATATTCTTGATTTAATCCCTGAAGGATTTCGGAAGTTATATCTATCGACGGAGAGGCAATAATTATTGCGGCATGATTAAGTATCAGACTGTATTTTTTAGTTTCGTTATATTTTTCAACATATTTCAGGATAACATCATTGATGTTTCTGAACATCACGGATTCTTCTTCCATCAGTTCCGATCTCATCTGGGACGCTTTATTGTTTAAGTCATTTTCACGCGTTTTCAGGCGTTGCGCCTGTTCTTGCGCTTGCGATTGTGTTACGAGCATTTTTTCGTATTTCTCGTTGAAATCCGCCATATCTTTTTCCAATGCTTTTACTTGTCCTTCAAATTCCGTTTGCATTTTTTTCGCTTTTTGTTCAAATCCTCTTTTGAGGTCATGATACATATCATAATTTTGAATAATAGAATCTACTCGGATATAAGCAATATCGGTGAGCGTTGATACTGACTTATGCTCACTCGAATCGGTTTTCGGAGTACCCGCATTTTTATTTTCTACGGAGCCATTATTGTTACAGGCAACAAATGCAATGGCTATTATCAGAACTGTTAAGAGGTTGTTAACCTTGGTAATTTTAATTATTTTTTTCATACAATATATAGTAATTTATAATTCAAGCAACAAATGTAATCATATTTTATTAAACTGCTAAAATTTCTTTTTCTTTTTTTTCTAAATACAGGTCTATTTTCTTATTATAGTCGTCAACAATCTTTTGCATTTCGGCTTCCGAGTCTTTCACCAAGTCTTCGGACAAGCCTTCTTTTTGCAGTTTTTTGAGAGATTCTATAGCATCTCTGCGGGCGCTTCGAAGACTGATACGGGTAGTTTCTCCCTCATGTTTCGACTGTTTCACCAAATCCTTACGTCTTTCTTCGGTCAGAGGCGGGATATTGATGCGGATAGTTTCTCCGTTATTTTGCGGCACAAAGCCTAAATTAGCCTGCAAAATCGCTTTTTCGATGGGCGCTATCATCTTTTTTTCCCAGGGTTGCAGTAAGATGGTGCGGGCATCGGGGGAGGTGATGCTCGAAACTTGAGGTAAAGGGGTCGGATTACCGTAATAATCTACCATTACCTGATTAAAAAGAGCGGGATTAGCCTTACCGGCACGGATGCCCGACAGGGTTACCTCCAAATGTTCAATGGCATTTTGCATTTTGCCTTTTGCCGAATTAATGATTTCTTTACTTTTAGCTGTATCCATAAGTGTTTTGCATTTTTTTGAATACTTAATATTTATTGAATAATTGTTCCTGTTGATTCTCCCGAAATTACTTTTTTCAGATTGCCTGCCGTATTCATGTCGAATACTAATATGGGCAACGAGTTTTCCTTACATAAGGTAAAAGCTGTGAGATCCATGATTTTCAGACCTTTTTCGTATGCTTCGTCAAAAGTCAGACTACTGTATTTTACAGCTGTAGGGTCTTTTTCGGGGTCTGCCGTATATACTCCGTCCACACGAGTGCCTTTGAGGAGTATATCCGCCTTTAATTCGATTCCTCTTAACGCCGCAGCGGAATCTGTTGTGAAAAAAGGGTTTCCTGTCCCTCCGGCTACTATAACCGTATAGCCTGCATCTAAATATTTGATTGCTTTGGCGCTTGAATAATATTCGCCAACAGGCTCCATGCGCACTGCGGTCAGCGTCACGGCTTTTACTCCTGCGTTTTCTAAAGCCGACTGTATGGCGAGGCTGTTTATCACTGTGGCAAGCATCCCCATCGAATCGCCTTTAACTCTGTCGAATCCTTTGCCTGTGCCGCTTATCCCTCTAAAAATATTGCCTCCTCCCGTAACTATTGCAACTTGCACTCCTGTTTCCGTTACCGAGGCGATATCTGCGGAATACTTCTCCAAAACATCCGTAGATATTCCGTATTTATCGTTTCCCATGAGCGATTCTCCACTTAATTTTAACAGTATTCTTTGATACTTAGACATAAACGACTTGTTTTTATATAATAAATCAGATACAAAAGTAAGAAACTTTGTTATAACAACAAATTGTATTGTTCATTTTCATAAAAAAAATTAGCGCCAACAGAGTAATAATCGACGGTTTTGTTTATTATTCGGGGAATTGTCATGATTTATGCGTTTTGTTGAATTACGTTTTATCCGAATTGTTCGGTTCCAATTTCGCTATTACGGTGTTGGTTCCTCTTACCGTATCGCCTTCTTTTACGCATATTTCGGCGTTCAGCGGAAGGAATAAATCCATTCTTGAGCCGAATTTAATAAATCCCAATTGCCGGTTTTGTTCAACCGTATCGCCTTCTTTTACATAAGTAACTATTCGGCGAGCCACATAACCGGCTATTTGCCGGAAAAGAATTTCCGTTTTGCCGTTGTTTATCACGAATGTTGTACGTTCGTTTTTTTCCGAAGATTTCGGATGCCAGGCTACAAGATATTGACCTTGATGATGGCGAAAGTACGTTATTTTGCCGCTTAAGGGAATCCAATTTATATGAACATTGTTTACCGACATAAATACCGACACTTGTAAACGCCGGTCTTTGAAATATTCGGTTTCTTCTACTTCCTGTATTATTACAATTTTTCCGTCGCAGGGCGAAAGTACTGCTCCTGCAACAGGTTTCAGCGGGCGGTTGGGTGAACGGAAAAAGCGCAGCATGAAAATAAAAATTATAAAAAACACTCCCGCAAGCGTCCATAAATATGTGTAGTTTAATCCACAAGCGATTGAGGCAAACAGGGCAAATATAATTCCTGTTGTTACAACAAATGTTTTCCCTTCCTTATGTAATTTCATATTTTTTTCAAATCTTTTTTTTTTACAAAATATTAAATATATGAATGTATGCCAATGCGCACGGAAACGCTATTAATGCTCCGTCGAAGCGGTCGAGAATACCGCCGTGTCCGGGCATGATTTTTCCGCTGTCTTTCGCTCCGACGCTCCGTTTCAGCATCGATTCGGTTAAATCGCCGAAAGTGGCAAATATTGAAACAATAACTGCAAGTATATACCATTGAATGAGATTCATTCCTTGCTCAAACGGATGGTTTGCGCCGATATATCTTTCACCCCAGACGTACGACAGGATAAAACCGGCTAACAGAACGGCAATTATTCCTCCCCAGAAGCCTTCCCATGACTTTTTGGGCGAAATCCGTTCAAACAGTTTATGTTTTCCCTTACGTCCCAGCATCATGCCGAAACAATAGGCTCCCACGTCGTTACTCCACAAAAAGATGAAGAGTGTGAGCAAAAGATGGTAATCGTAATTGCCGCTGTTGAAAGTCAAGGTATTGACTAAGGCAAAGGGCATTGCGATGTATAATACTCCTGATAGTACGTAAGCAATTGATAAAAACGGAGTGGCGGACTTGGAATACAGTTCCGCCGCAAATAGCGCCGCTACGGGAACGGTCAGTATCCAAAAACAGTTTGCGGATATCGCTCCGAAACCTTTGGCGTAGAACAATAAAAACAGGATTGCTGCCGTCAGATAGCCCAGGTATTTTCTCAATGGGAAGGACGAAGGCAGCAGCATACCGTAAAATTCGTGTAATCCTGCAATGATGACGAATATAAATACTGCGGCGAATCCGAACGGATGGAATATTATTCCCGACAATAAGATACACAGAAATACTATTCCGCTAACTGTTCGTGTTATCAAGTTATTCACTTTTGTCCTGTTTCGACCGAATCATGTGGGTTGTCGCCTATTAGCCCCAATTCTTCCAATCTGTTATTTTTTCTTTTACCGAAGATTTTTTCCAAATCTTCGCTGAATATCACTTCTTTTTCCAGCAGGAGTTCCGCCAGAGTGTGAAGTCCGTCATGGTGTTCAACCAGTACCGATTTTGCCAGATTGTAGGCTGTATCAATAAAATGCTTCACTTCGGTATCCAGCAGTTCCGATGTTTTTTCGCTGTAGGGTTTTGAGAAGGCGTATTCCGATTGCCCCGACGAGTCGTAATAGCTTCGGTGTCCGATTTTTTCGCTCATTCCGAAGTATGCTACCATGGCATAAGCCTGTTTTGTAACTTTTTCGAGGTCGCTTAAAGCTCCTGTGGAGATTTTGCCGAAAGTGAGTTCTTCGGAAGCTCTACCGCCAAGAGTGGCAGCCATTTCGTCCATCATTTGTTCCGTTGTGGTGATTTGCCTTTCGTCGGGGAGATACCATGCGGCGCCGAGGGAACGACCACGGGGTATGATGGTGACTTTCAGCAGAGGGTTGGCATGTTCCAAAATCCAGCTAACTGTGGCGTGACCTGCTTCATGGAAGGCAATTGCCCGTTTTTCGTCTTTTGTAATCAGTTTACTTTTCTTTTCAAGTCCGGCGATTATGCGGTCGATGGCATCAAGAAAATCCTGTTTTCCCACTGTTTGTTTGTCTTTGCGTGCGGCGATAAGGGCTGCTTCGTTACAGACATTTGCGATGTCGGCTCCCGAAAATCCGGGGGTTTGACGGGCGAGAAAATCGACGTTAAAGTCGGGGTCAAGTTTCAGGATGCGTATATGCACTTTAAATATCTCTAAACGTTCCCTATATTCGGGTAAATCCACGTATATCTGTCTGTCGAACCGACCTGCACGCATCAGGGCTTTATCTAAGATGTCGGCTCTGTTGGTTGCCGCAAGTACAATTACTCCGCTGTTTGTTCCGAAGCCGTCCATTTCGGTAAGCAGCTGGTTTAGGGTGTTTTCTCTTTCATCGTTGCCCGAAAATCCGGCGTTTTTGCCGCGTGCTCTCCCAACTGCGTCAATTTCATCAATAAATACTATGCACGGGGCTTTTTCTTTTGCCTGTCGGAACAGATCTCTGACACGCGAAGCTCCCACGCCTACGAACATTTCGACGAAATCCGAACCGGACATCGAAAAGAACGGCACATTTGCTTCTCCTGCAACGGCTTTGGCTAACAGAGTTTTTCCTGTTCCCGGAGGTCCCACTAATAAAACGCCTTTGGGGATTTTCCCTCCAAGGTCGGTGTATTTATTCGGACTTTTAAGGAAGTCCACTATTTCCATTATTTCTACTTTTGCTTCTTCTAATCCTGCAACATCGCTGAATGTTACTTTTTTAGATTCGGCGTCTTTATCAAATAACTGTGCTTTCGATTTTCCTACATTAAAGATACCGCCTCCGCCGGCTCCTCCGCGCGCCATTCCTCTAAACATTATAAACCAAAACAACAGGAGTATAATGGGGAACATGAGAAATTCCAGAATACGTCCGAAATAGTTGTGACTTTTGTCGTATGCGGGATAGATTCTGTCTGCCGGAATAATCATTTCCTGCGCTTCTTTAAACATGGCTTCATGGTCCCAGCCTTTTGGGGTATTGAAGTAGAAATGAGGTCCGGAATAGTTGGATTTGACGTTTATTTTACCTTCGTATTTTTGCAGTCTATCGCGTTTCAGTTCTATTTCCACTATATCTTCATTGGTAATAACCGTTGCCCGTTCCACATCTCCTGCGGGAAGCATCTGTGAACGCACGTCGTTCCATTGGGTTTGGACGGGTCCGCCGCCCCCATAGAACAAGTACAGGAGGACTATCATAAGCCCCAGGATTCCGTAAAACCAATAGGGATTGAACTTCCGTGGAGCTTTGTTGTTGTTTACATTTGGATTCTGATTGTAATTGTTCATCTATTATTAGTTAAAATATAAAAATTAAAAATCATAAGAAAAAGACCTGTAGTCTGCTGTTTGTAGATTTCAAAGTCAGGGTTTA
>JAISRS010000388.1 GCA_031273485.1 Prevotellaceae bacterium | reverse complement strand
GCAAAGTTACAGGCGTTTTTCGGATAATTTTCAAACGGTTAAGCGTCAGTTCCCGCCAAATCGACGCCAACCGCTGCCACCTGTCCGAAACGTTGAGATTACCCCGTTTTTTATATCTTCGGAACTTCCGGCACAATGAGGCTTAACTGCTTTTAATAAACTGTTTATGGAAACAATGCTTTAAACGGACACTGTCGCGGTTTCAATATTTTCCATTCCGAAATATGATATGTCAGAACTCCAATACTCATTCGTAAATTAACTGCGTTGATTTGGGAAAGAGCATTTAGTTTAATGTGAATATAATGCTGTGTTAAATAATATTTTATCTATAATTATTGTCAATAAAATCGGATCAATACAGTAGAAAAAATCTTATTGAATTTACGATGCAACTTTTGTAACATGTTGATTATACAATACAGTATTGGAGTTCTGAATTTATCAAACTCAAACTGTCGGCATTGGTTACATTACTGCTGTTCCAGTTGTTGAACAGATTTTTGAAATTTACTTCGCAGGAGGTTAGCGCTTCCCCCGATTCATATATACTTTTTATTTCGTAAGCAGATTGACTTTCTGCATCAAATGTCCAAAAACAGATGCATAGAATTATTATACGTTTAAACATATTATTTTATTAATTTCTAAATTATCTTTTGTATTTCAGTCTAATTAATCCAATCAGCGCCTGACTGCACGCGGCTTGCTCAGGGTACGGGAGGAAATATTCCCCCATGCCACGCCGGTTACGGAGGTCGGGTTCCTTTCGGCGCTTTCGGAAATTTACCCAACCTTGGTTTCGTTTCATTAAACTGTTCGACTTCTGTTTTGATTTCAGTTAATGTTTCCTGTTCTTTTATCAACTTGTTCATTTTGTTTTTTATAATGTTGATTGTTGATAACGCCACATCAAAAATCAAATCCATCCAAAACGGATATATACATTGATTCATTCAACTTTTTGCTAACGGCATCCGTTATGATTTGCCTGCAAAGGTTTGCCAGTTTCAGTGCATTCCCTCGAGGTTCATGAAATCTCAACGACCACACCTCGTCATCAACCACGTTACGGAATGTTACCGAATAACCATCCATAATATAATCAGGTACCCCCGTTACCTTAAAATTGTCGATGAATGAAACCATCTTTTTGTACAATGTTTCTGCAAACCGAGCTTTGACGCTAAAAGTCAGAGTTTCGACCTTAAAGTATTGAAACCTGTCTTTATATTGTTGTGTTTTCATCTGCTTCCATATTAGCTCCTTGATCTCGAAAGGTATGGAATCCCACAGGTTTTCCGAAATACCTGTCACGGGTTTTTTCTCCGTAGCTTTGATTACTTCTTTATAATTCGAAATGTATTTGACTTCAAGAACGTAGCGTTTCCCTAATGAATCTCCTGCGATGCGAAAACCGAAAGGACCCGCCATAGAAGCCTCAAAAGAAGGGAAGTAAAAAAACTCAACCGGAGCATTGAATATATCTCCGAAAAGTAGTTTTTCTTCATCTGTCTTGCCTGTAACATTGCATATATAATCTCTCGGCAAGAACTCGTTTCCACTTGGTTTTTTTACTTGGTTTCCAAGTTCTTTTTCCACTCGGATTCCATCCGAATTGTATTCAACTTTCTTTACAAAATGCCCGCTGCCGACAATGTGTTCTCCCTTCTGGGAAAATGCTACCGGAATAAAGCATCCCCATAAAAAACAGGTTATGAAGATATTTTTCATGAAGAACCGTTTAATAATTGTTTTACTGATTTCCTTAAAACTATAAGTTTTCATTTTAATTTTTATTATGAAAGGCTTTTTATATTTTAGAGCCTTTCGGTTAATACTTTAATTTTATTTTGTTTTGTGTTTTCGGATTAAAAAACTAATGATTTTACTTCGGATAACTAACTCATAAACATTCGCAAAACATTTTTCGTCCGACCAAATCAACCCCTCCGCAAAAGCAGATATAACGCCAAAAAATGACGGCTGTCAGTTGTTTCACTACCGGCTTGGACATTTCCGGCAAATTAAAATATAATGCGTTACCCAAAAATACAGTGAGGCTAAAGTTGCCTGCTGCTTTCATGTCGGCATCCATGCGGCTAATCAGCGGATTTTCCAAATTCTGCTCTGCAATTCGTCGCATATACCCTTCAGGATTGTAGTGAAAAGAATAATACGACGTTCCTGTGCGACGGGAATCTGTAGTATAAAATCTTATCGTGGGAACACTGTCATGAACATCGCGATATTGCACTTCCTCCGAATGTTCCTTTACCCGAACCGTCAAATATCTGGCATAAAAGAAATAATAATTTTCATCCTTGAACAAATCTTCATTGATTTTCGCCAATTTTTTCCGGTCTATTTTTAGAATGTATGGAATTTCGGAAACGCCGCCGTTATATAAAACACAGTGAAAAAAAGCTCTGTAGGATGAAGTGTCTGCTTTTGTCGGAAAATTTTCCCTAATGGTCTGATCAAAAAAATCACCCATTTTTTCCAGCGCCAATTGCCTTTCAAGTGTGAAATTTGCATAATCATTCCATATCAACCGTCCGGTTGAAGTATAAGCAAATGTTAATATGAAAATAATGAAAATACTTGTTTTTCTACTCATTAAACTGTTTTTAAAAATTCTTATACTTTTTCATTTTAACTGTGTATTCGTGCGCCACTTATATCTAATAATCCCCTTATTTTACACGCACGGATTACAAATCCGCGCGAGCGCGAACGGGGATTACACGCACGGATTACAAATCCGCGCGAGCGGGGGCAAACTGAAGTCGATTTTACCTTATTTTTTTGCGCTTTTCCACACAAAAAAGCAGATAAGAGCCAAAATATTGAATATAAGAATAGCTACAGTCCAAAGTAATTTCTGAGTTCTGTTTAATTCTTTATCCCTATATATGATAACAATACCAATGACCATTATTAAAACAAAGATAATTTCAACTATTGCTAATGATTTCATAATTTTAATTTTATTTATTATTTATAATATTTAATTCAATACTTGTGAGGCGCAAAACAGCCGGATGCAGCTGTTTTGCCCCCTCACAATGAGCTTTACTGTTTTAATTGACCATTACAAATCAGTTTCGACTTTAAGACCAAAAAACACGTTATCCCAAACCACTTTGTTGGTTTTCGGATTACAAATAACAAAATTGGTGTAAACCTGCCGTTTGTCTTTAAAAAACACGGCATACACCTTATCGCCTATGGAAAACTGGGGTCTAATCCTATTCCTAAAATTTTCTTTTTCAAGTTCAAATAATCGCAATATTTCCGTCGGTGTATATTTTGTTGTATCGGCGCCGGCTATCATACTTTCGAAAGGATAGATATGGAGAAACTGCCTGCGATACGGATTGCTACCACTGTAGGAACCCGACTCTCCACTCACCGTCG
>JAISRS010000064.1 GCA_031273485.1 Prevotellaceae bacterium | reverse complement strand
TCAAAATCTTCTTCATCCACCACCAACGAGAGCCACAAACGCAAACGTGCAATATCAATGGCGCTTGCGTCAATATCCACACCGTAAATGGATTCCTGAATGTTGTGGCGTTTCACGCGATAAAGATATTGATCGGGATTGTGGTCGTATTCTTCGGGTTTTAATCCGATAGCATCCAGTTTGTGCGCCAAATAACTGTTCGATAAATGATCGCAAAGGACTAATTGCAATGTAACCAACTCATTGAGCAAGCCTACAGGAAAAGCGCCGGAACCGATGGCAGGGTCGCAAATCTTAATGTCGGTCAGCAGTTTGTCTATCCTGTCCGCATTTTTGCGGATGCTTTCGGGAAGTTTATAACTGTAAGTATCTGTCTCTTTATCTTTATTCGCTACCCGCGTATCGTGTTCGATATCGAAAATCCCGTTGTGTACAAAATCTTCGATTTCTGTTTTTGGAGCGACAACAGGTTTGTGTTCAAGCAACAAATCAAGTTGTCCCGATTTAACCGAATTACCGAACATATCCGTCTGACCATTATCTAACTGTTTATACACTGTCGGATTATCATTCAATGCGTTATCCAAATAATGTATCAAACTTTCCCGACACATATAATGCACGATTTCACGCGGGGTGTAGAATGCGCCTTTGCTTTTGCGTTCGGTTATTTCCAACATATTTTCAAACACCTTTCCCAACATTTCGGGATCGATGGCAACTTCCTTTTCAAGCGGCTCGTCCTCGCGAATGGTAAAATTATAACGGTCGAACACGTCCAAAATTCCCGTACCGACATCGCCGATCTTTCTTACTGTTTCGTTATTGCGAAACAATGTATTCGGCAGGTCGATTTCAAACTTTTCCCAGTCGTAATTGGCTTCAAACAGTCCGCCATTAAGAAACGGAATACGGCAATCAAGCCGCGCATAATAATTGTCTTCGCCATGCTGACGCGCCAAAGCCTCGTAAAACAGATAACGCAGGCAGGTATTGAAAAAGTTTTTCCCTCCATCTTTCGCTTTATCATAAAGCGATTGTAAAAAATCTTTCCGTCCTGCGCCCCATTTCTCATTTTGCGGAACGCCCAACCAACCTTTCTTCTGCAAGAAATAAAGAAAAACGATTTGTCCCAGCAGCTTTTTCGTAAAACGCGGAATATCCGTACCTGCCGCTTTCAACACGTTTTTTATTTGACCATCGGCTTCCAAATGTTCCGATATGCGAAGAAATAATTCCTTATACTGCCCGAAAAATTCATCGGTAACAACCTCTATACTGAATGCTTTCTCAATATCTTCAATTGTCGGATTGGTGTCAATATTTTGCAGCAGTGGCAAAAGTTGTCGCTTGGCGGTATGCGATTTTTCGTCTTTTCCTACCAGAAACGAATAACGGCGAGCAGGGGTAAATTTTTCTTTTTGTTCTATTTTGCCTTCTTTCACATCGGTGTGATGTTCGCGTTTGATAAATGAAAACCGCCAATTACGTCCACCGTCTGTTTTGGAATAAAAAGCAGCCAGAGCATAATCTTTTTCTCCAAACGTTTTAAGATGTTCGATAACGAAATTGCGCAAACTTGTTCGGGCTTTATCTAATTTATTTTCTTGTTTAACTTCTATCACAAGAACATCCAACTCTTTACCGTCAGGGTCGGTGTATTTGCCGATTCTTGAATATCGGGATATATGACTTTGAAAAGCCTCTTTGATATATTGCCCCCAATAATCGTTGTTTTTATCTTCAATATCATTCAGAAGATTTTTGATGAATCTGATAAAAACCTCTTTATCAAATGCTTTGTTGAATATCTCTTCAATGATTACTGTTGCCTTACTCTTGTCCATGCTTATTTGCTTTTAGGTAGTTTAGGGGTAGTCTGTTCTATGCGTTTTTCATCGGTTGCAACTCGACGTTCCAATTTCCTAATATCTTCCGCCGGAGGAAGTTCTTCAGGTTTGATGCCGCGTTTTCCAAGCATCTCGCGTACCGATTTATTGTTTTGCACATGTTCAACGGTTATGGATTGTTCTCCTTTCAAGTCCTTTTCTTCCACGTTATAGTTGGTCATTTCCGTTGCCAGATTTTTGGCGGCAATGGTCAATGTCGGTAAGAAATCAGCCAAAGGACGACTTGACTTGACTCCCAAACGTTGTTTCATGTCTTCGGTGGTATAACCGCCAAACAAGGCAGTGTCGCCTTTTGAGCGAATACGCCCGAAGCCTTTATCATCTACGCCTCGCTCGTAGATGTTTTGAGAGAGCTGTTTCTCTGCTGTACGGAGTTTTTCTCTTGTTTCCAAACGCGACATCAAATTGAGGCGTTCCTCAATCAGTTCAATTTTTCGTGTTTGTATGGCGAAATAACTTTGGGCAAAAGCAATTTCTTCTTTCTTTGGGTCTCCGTTTTGGGCAATCAGATAACAAGCGTAGCGCGTAAGCATATAGTCGTTTACTTCACGCTTTGCTCCGCTACCCAACACGACCATTTTCGTGACCTCACGAAAATGGTCATCTACATTTATACTCTGTGTTTTACAGGAATCTACCGCTCGCTGAATAGCAACGATAAAGTTTTCCCATCGGGCATAGCCCAAAACGGTTTGCAGCTCGCGTGCAAACCAAACTTCCACCTGTTCGCCGGATTCATTCCTGATAAATTGAACAATCGCGTCGAATGTCGATTTGTGCTGTTGAATACTTAATTTATCCATAATTTATTCCAAAAAATATTCTGATAAAATGACTTCTTTTTTCAGGTAACTTACCGATCGTCCGGATATTCGTTCCATATCCATCGGTTTGATGCGCTCTCTCAACGTATATAGAATTTTCATAGGGTCGAGCCTGTTTTCGGCAAGAGCGATTTTTTCCAACTCTTTTCTAATAAGTTGCGCTGTCTTTTTGGCAATAATGCCGCCGGTCAGCATTAGGCGGACGGTAGCGATAAACTCTTCATCCGATTCTGTAAACTTCTTATAGTTCTTGAAATCGGAACTTTTCAAAAGTTTATCAATGAAATCGGCATTTGATTTTCCGCCTTTTTTATCCGGCATTTCGCTGTTTTCGGTCGTGTCTTGACGAAACTTTAATTTGTTTACATGCAACATATTAAAATAGTTCGCAGGAACAGGCAACCGTTCCGTATCCGGTTTACACTCAATCAAATTCATAGCATCGAAGAAATTAATTTCCTGAGATTGAAGTTCTTCATACAAGTAGAATTTTTTTAGATTACCCAAACGAAAAAAAGTAATCATCCGATTTTCTCCGTTTTTGCTTTTCATACCCGATCGAGCCTGTTTAGGCAATTTTTTGATTTTGTTGAATAGCACGGGATTTGTATCTCTGATTTCCCGCATCATGGTCAGATATTTTAATTCCGAATTTTCCTCATCTTCTTCGCCTGTATAAGTCGCCTTGTTGTTCAGCGTGTTGAACAATTCCTGACTGCCTATTATTTCGCCGTCCGAAAGATATTTGGCATCTTCGCCCATGATGTAGTGAAACATTTGCAGTTTGTTTGTGATATTTGCTTCCAAACCAAGGTGCATATCGGCTTGCGTTGTAGGAAAAAAGTTGAGAATATGAATATTACCGTGTTTCGATCCCAAACGATTAACGCGCCCGGCGCGTTGCAGTACGCGAGTAGGATTCCACGGCAAATCGTAGTTTATAAGCACATTCGAGCGATGCAAGTTGATACCTTCCGCCAAAATGTCGGTGGTAATCAATATCAGCACATCATCGGACGGATTTTCGGCTTTCGGGTCAAAATTATTCGTAACCGTATTCCGTGAAAGAGCATGATTGTGTTTGGTTTTCAAATCTTCATACCGTCCACCGTGACTTGAATAAAACATTACTTTCTTTTGAAACTTGCTAAACAGATTTTCAAACAGATAATCGCCTGTTTCTTTCGATTCGGTAAACAAAACGACTTTGCGTCCGGCTATTTTTTTGTCCGTTTGCAAATGATGAATTAATGTTTCTATTTTTGGGTCTGTATTGACAGGCTGCCAAATCTCGCGAATTTCTTTCAAAATCAAAATATCCTGTTCCAACAAATTTTTATATTCTCCCTTGAAATCGGATGTTTCGTATTTTTCGGCTTTGTCATCTTCTACCAACTGTTCAAGCGTTTCAATATCATCGGCATCCAACAAATCAAAGACGTTTACTTTTTTACTGACATAAACCGTTCCCTTGTCAAACATATCCAAAAACCGCTCGTGCAGGTCAATAAAGCGCCCGATGCTCTTTTTAAAAGCATAAAAACTGCTTTCCAAACGTTTTACAAGCAAACTTTTCATAAATCCGCCCAAATTGCGTTGCTGTTGCCGTTGAAATTCCGTCAGTTCTCCCGTATAATACAGTAACGGCACATATCGGGTATAATTGAACCGACGCAATAATTCAACTGTTTGTTTGAAAACACACTCCAACTCATTATCAAATTGATAAACCATTCTTCCGGGATCGGCAATTTCGGGAAATACAATATCCTGTTTGCTCAAATCGTCCTTGAAATAATTTTTGACGTCGCTGCGTGTTCGCCGAATCATCACAAAGCGCAGAATTTTATCGCGAATTTCTTCCGAAACCGCTTTAATGGCTTTAGTATATTCATCTTTATCTTGTTCGACGGCAGGCAATTTCGGTTTTGCTTCTTTGAGCGTCTTTTTAAGTTTGTTGAAAAACTTTTCCAAATCAGGAATACCCGGAATGGTTGACATTTTCGGAATTTGAAAGAGTTTCAGTTGTGTAAAGATGTCTTCTATCGAATTGTTAAGCGGTGTAGCCGTTACCAGAATCACTTTTTTCCCTCTGCAAATATCCAATAAATCGGCATAAGACCGCGTATTTTCATTTCTGAAACGATGTGCCTCATCAACAACCACATATTTGTATTTGGATGTGTCTTTTCGCAAGATATGTTCCAACTTGCCCAACGATTGTACTTCAAAATTTCTGACACCAAAATCTCGCAAAGAATCTTCCCAATATTCCTGCAAGACAGGCGGGCAGACAACCAAAATTCGTCCCTGTAACTGTTGCAGCAACAACGCGGCAATGAATGTTTTTCCCAGACCCACCACATCGGAAAGGAAAACGCCGTTATAGGTTTCCAGAATTTTCTTTGCATTGGTAGCGGCTTGCGTTTGGTAGCGCAGTTCCATAAAACCTTTTGGCAAAAACGGCTCGAAACCGTCTTCCAGATTAATATCTTCTTCCAAATACTCATACACGCATTTGAGATACAGTTCATAAGGCGTAATCTTGTCGTTCAACCATGTTTTGTCAATAATAAAATCGACGAAATCTGCGGAAACATCAACGCCTTCCTTCCATAAATCTTCAAATTGTTTCAGTGCAAAATCCACATCGGGGCGATCTTTTAATTCTACATTAAACTCACGTTGAGCAATCAAACCCGATTCGGAAAAATTACTTGAACCGGTTATCACAGAGCCATATTGCACGTGATTGATATTTTCATTATAGCGGTTGATATATACTTTCGCATGAATATCTCTTGATGGAAACACTCGAATTTCCAATCGTTTGCTGTTCAATAATTCTATGAATTTATTAATTCCGAATTGCACCTGTTCGTTGTTTTCGGAAACCGATTCAATTTCGCTAATCACGTTCTTTTCATACTGAAGTTTCGTGTTTTTGTCCGACTCAAAATCAATAATAGCGTTTTCCCGATTATGTTGAATAGCATTATATGTTTCTTTATCAATGCTTAATCCGACAAGAATTCTACTTTTCTCAATTGTTTCAAAGGAATCGTATAATTGATAAAAACCGCTCAAACGAAAATAACCGACCAAAATATCAAAATATTTTGAATCTTTCAAAGTCGCCTTGAAACGGTCTAACAGCGTCAAACCTGCCTCGTTTGTGAAAAATCTTGTATCTGTTGTCATAAAATCATTCTTAATTTACAGCACAAAAGTAGTAAATAATTTCGGTAACACTATTTTTAAGAAATTAAAGACGTAATAACCAAATAATTATTTGTCTTTTGGTTTATTTTTCAAGATGCAGACTTCTTTCCACAATTGTTCCATCCCTCACTATTACGTCTTGTTCTTTCCAACCTTTTAGCCTGTTTCTTTACTAACTTTTCGTATTCCTCCACTTGGTTGCGGATAGTTTTCAGGGCAACCGCACCAAAATTTGTAACCATGGTACACATCCGTTGATTATAGTTTTCAACGACAAAAAAAATCTGCAAGACATTTTAATTAAATTATGAATTCGTATAATTCGTAAATACCCCCTTTGAGAGAACAAAAGGGCTTCGGCGACAAAAATAATTTGTGAGTCTGTCATTTGTTTTCATCCATGACCAAAAATTTTTTTTCGATTTATTTTATGTGATTTATTATTTGAGAATATATATATAATATCTTGATTCAAACATATTTTTATGTCTTGTTCAATCAAGGTTCATATCATATATTATAATAATAAACAAAAATTTTTTCATTTTGTTTTTGCAAATTTGAAAATACCGTTTACCTTTGCCTCGTTAAAAATACAAAAATGTTACTGTATATGCACAATTTTTCTTTACATAGCGCTTCGACAAACAAGGTA
>JAISRS010000328.1 GCA_031273485.1 Prevotellaceae bacterium | reverse complement strand
TATATATATATTTTTTGTTTTTTTTTATATATTAATATATAGCTTGTTTATATCTCTCTCTCTCTCTCTCTCTCTCTCTCTCTCTCTCTCTCTCTCTCTCTCTCTCTCTCTCTCTCTCTCTCTCTCTCTCTCTCTCTCTCTCTCAAGAACTATGCCAAAACCACAACCAACTCCCTGTATAATCAAAGAATTATGTGATAAAAACCGATAAATATAAATACTACTTTTTGACATAAAATTTCATTTTTTTTACGGGGACAAAAGTAGTAAAAATTTTATTAAACAAAAGGAAAAGTTTTTTTTCGGTTATTTTTTTATTGCTTTTATGTTAATTTATCATTGTTTTTTTATTACTTTATTGTTGCTTTATTCCTGTATGTAACCGATATTCAGTTATGATGTCATTATTATTTTTTATGTGAAAATATTTTCGAACTATGAAAGTTTTTTTTAATAGTCCAACCCGTAATTTACATTAACCCTTAAATCCGCAGACTAAAATTTAGGATTCCGTATAATCAAGAAGTCTGGGGAAAAGGTATTTTTGGGGAAAAAATATCTTAAATTGGGATAATTTTCGTGTAATTTTTTAAGGTTTGTCAGTGAATAATTTTAATATCCACTGCCGGTAACTGTGATGAACATGAATATAAAAGGAAATGATGAAACCTTAAAGGATGTTTTAAAAACAAGATGGAACATTAAGTTATCTGTTAGTGGTGTCCACTCTTTGTAAGGTTTTTGTTAATGCAGGGTCTTTAAAGATTCCCCAAAATCCTAAACCAACAAAAACCAAACCTCTATAAAAGAGGTTTGGTTTCCTTGATATTAATTTTAATATATATAATGAAATAGAAATCAAATTTTTTTAACCAGAAGAAGATTTCCGTCGATAACCGATTGAACAACGATAGGGTCTCCGGTTTTAAGGGCATCGCCTTCGGTTAGAGCGTCATATTCGCGTGTAGCGCCTTTAACTGTAATTTGTATTTTACCTGCGCGCAGTTTGTTCGATGATATGGGAATGTAAACTATGCCTGTTTTACCGACAGTATCGAATGAACTGATATTTCCGCTTTCGCCGAGTTTACTCATATAATAGAATATCAGCAAAACCATCGTTACCAGCAAAAGTCCGCCGAATGTGGCTAAAATCACAACCACCGTTTTGTTTCCGACGTTGTGGTAGAGAGATATTCCCGCCCAGCTGAATCCGAGCATGAAATTTATAAGGTTACGGAAAGAGAATAGCTGAAAAGGCGACGGGTCTCCTTCATTTCCGTCAAACTCAGCGCCTACGCCGTCGTGTGCATCCATTCCCACAAATGTCAATATCGACTGAATAAGAAACACAAACGATGAGGGAATTGCTATGCTCCACATTATTTTTTGGAATAAATCCAAAGATGTCCAAAAATCTTCCATATTTTTATAATTTTAAATAGTTACCGCCGCAAAGGTACAACTTTTATCTCGAAATACACAAATTTAATAATCACATTAATTGACTTCCGGATTCGGCGAATCCGTACTGTTTTCGATTCTAATTTGTTGTATCATATCATTTTTCCCGATTTCCTGTTTAACGAAGCATGAAATCCGAAATTTTTTCCCTGTAATTGTTTTATATGTGCCTATGATAAATTTAATTTGCCCTTGAGCGCCCTGATGATTAACATTAAATTGTTTGGGCTTGTTTTGGGTAAAAAAATCTTTCATCACTTGTATGGTCTGAGCTTTACTGTAAACATTACTCTTTCCAAACATGTCACATTCTACCGTATTCGCCAAATAAGGAGATAACTCGCTAACTTGAGCGTTTTTTATGGCGTTCACAATTTCTTCGCATTCTACTTTCTCAATCTCCTGTGATGAAGCATAGAGGGGGAATAAAAGAAGAACTACAATCCAAAAAGTTTTCATCTCATTAGTATTTACATTTCAAATAAGCAAAAAGTGTTCCAAATAATCTTTCGGCAATCAATCGCCAACAACAATTTTAGTCATCAATAAAAACTCCTTCATACACAACCACCGCATCTCCTGTGAGATACACATGATTATCGTTTTCTCTCCATTCTACTTCCAAATCGCCGCCAAGGAGATTGATTGTGACTTTTCGGTCTGAAATTCCGTTCAGTACGGATGCCACTAAGGATGCGCAGGCGCCTGTGCCGCAAGCTAATGTTTCTCCCGAACCACGTTCCCAAACTCTCATTTTAAGGTACGACGGAGTGATTTTACGGATGTATTCAACATTTGTTTTTTCGGGAAACACAGGATGATTTTCTATTAACCTGCCTTTGGTGATGTCCAAAGAATCAACATCATCTACATATATCACAGCATGTGGATTACCCATGGAAACGCAGGTTATGTGATACGTATCGTCGCCGACATCCAATTTCCGGCAAACGATTTTACCGTCCGCATCCGGCAGATTTACAGGAATATCTTTTGCGTTCAATATCGGTTCTCCCATATCCACAGATACTTTGTACACTACTCCGGCTTCGTTTGTGAACAGTTGAAGGCGTTTCACTCCCGATTTTGTTTCCAATGTGAGTTCTTTTTTAGTGGTAAGTCCGTATTTATAAACGAATTTACCTATGCATCTCGACGCGTTTCCACACATTTGAGCTTCGGAACCGTCGGCATTAAACATTCGCATCCTAAAATCACAGGTTTCGGAAGGTAAGATCAACACAAGTCCGTCGGAACCAATGCCTTTATGTCTGTCGCTGACTTTGATTGCCAATTCTTCGGGATTCTCTACATTTTGTTCCAAGCAATTGATATACACATAATCATTGCCTGTACCGTGCATTTTTACAAATTTCAACATTTTATTCGGCTTTAGGGTATAAATATTTTTTTTTGCAAAGCTAATTGTTTTTTCCGTAACAACAAACCTGATTTTATTCTACCGGATTATTTTTTTGAAATATTCAATAGTTTTCACTAACCCGTCGTCTAATTTAATTTTGGGTTGCCACCGTATTTTTTCTTTTGCAAGACTGATGTCCGGTTTACGTTGTTTTGGGTCATCGGCGGGCAGGGGCAAATACACTAATTTTGAGTTCGATTGGGTTAATGAGATAACTTTTTCGGCAAGTTCGAGCATGGAAAATTCGTCGGGATTGCCTAAATTGATTGGTCCCGTGAATGTTTCGTCGGTGTTCATTGTTCTAATCATTCCCTCTATCAAATCGTCGATATATTGGAAACTGCGTGTTTGAGAGCCGTTTCCGTATATGGTAATGTCCTCTCCTTTTAGCGCCTGAACTATGAAATTGGAAACAACTCTTCCATCATTCGGATTCATATTGGGTCCGTAGGTGTTGAAGATACGTATAATCTTTATTTTCACTTTGTTTTGTCTGTGATAATCCATAAATAATGTTTCTGCGCAACGTTTTCCTTCGTCGTAGCACGAGCGTATCCCGATAGGGTTCACATTTCCCCAATATTGCTCGTTTTGAGGATGTACGTGAGGGTCGCCGTAAACTTCGCTGGTGGATGCCTGCAAGATTTTTGCATTTACGCGTTTTGCAAGCCCAAGCATGTTGATAGCGCCCATTACCGAGGTTTTGATTGTTTTTATGGGATTGTATTGATAATGAATCGGAGAGGCGGGACATGCCAGGTTATAAATTTCGTCAATCTCTGCGTTGTAGGGGTTGATTATATCATGTCGTACTATCTCAAATTTAGGGTTTTGTATCAGATCAACTATGTTAGATTTCGCTCCTGTGAAGTAATTGTCAAGACAAATCACTTCGTGTCCTTCATTCAACAGTCTGGCGCATAGATGCGAACCTATAAATCCTGCGCCACCGGTTACTAATATCCTTTTATTCATTGTTTTTATATTTAATTTAAAAATGCGAAAGTATAAATAATTTGTCGAATAAACTAAATTAATTTCATATATCGTATGTTCTCCGACTTTTAAACAAGTTAAAAAGCAATATTCGAATCTTAGGCTAAATCTTTTTTGAGGCGCTATGGATGGAGATAACGAGTATGTTCCATTCGTCGTTCCCCCTTGTGACTATGGGGTTTTCTTTAGGAGTTCCCTTTAATCATGGCTCAGACAATACAGGGTCGCTGTGCCGAACAGGACTGTGATAGAGTGTCAGCGGGTCATCGTCATCCCAGGTAAAACTCTCGAAGCTGACATCTTCATCTATATTTTCCCAGTGCAGTCCGAAATACGATTCCGTCCATTGGGAACGTTGCTTGTCGGTAGCTTGCCTCAGTCGCGGGAAAAAGCGCATCGGCTGGCTCAAGATCTTGTTTTCCGAGGTTTCGATGAATATCCGTTCATCGGCAAACCAAAGTTTTCTGACTGTTTTCATTGTTTCTTCATGTTGTTGAAAAATAATTGCCAATGCGCAATCATGTATTCGCGATTATCCCGTATGATTCTTCGGCAAGCGCAAGTTCGTGAGGCTTCAAACCGTTGTTTACGGTAAGTTTTATTTCCGGTTCGAGGTCAAAGCGAGCTTCGGCATCGCCTTTTTCACGTGAACATGAATCGGTTCATGTTCCCTCGCCCAGTAATAGAAGCGCATTCCCATTAAAATCAATACAGTCGACATATCTTTAAATGATTATAAATCCGAAACAAAAGTATGTTTTTTTTTCGACACAAACAAAATGCCGTCATTCGGGCTAAATCTTTTTTTGAGGCGCTATGGCAGGCGGCGGAGGAAGGTTCGGCGTGGTAAATGACCTCAAAAAAAATCGGCATTTTTCAGGCGGCAAAAGGGGCTTTTTTACCTGTAGAGATCCTCCATTGATCCTCCATTGATCCTCCATTGGTCTCCATTGAAAATTTCTCCATTGCTGCTGCTGTTTCACGCC
>JAISRS010000301.1 GCA_031273485.1 Prevotellaceae bacterium | reverse complement strand
CCGACGGTTCTTTGGTGGAAAAAGGCGAGGCTCAAGCCGACGCATCGGGCTATGTATGGAAATACACAGCCACGCAAACTAACGACAGTCTCGAAGGCGATAAAATTGAGATTACCGCCTCCGACCTGCCGGAAAATGTCACTCGTCAAGAACAAATTTTGGGATGATCGAGTGAGAAAATTAAATCAAAAAATCCGGCATGAATCAGCAATTTCATCGAAGAAATTTTCATCGAAGGATCATCGAAGGATCATCGAAGGATCATCGAAGGGTCATCGAAGGATCTCTACAGGAAAAAATGACCTGAAAATGCCGGATTTTTTTTTCAATTACGAATTAAAAATTATGAATTACGAATCGTGCGTGAAGCAGCAGGAATAGGCACAGTGGCAAATTATTTACAGGATTAACAAGATTTACAGGATTTGCAGGATTAACAAGATTAACAGGATTAACAGGATTGTCAATCATGCGTCGATTGGAAAAAAAATCCAAAGGATTTTTTAATTGACTACGTCGAACTTGCGTTTCGTGAAATTCGTAATAAATAAAGAATGAAAAATTCGTGTTATTCGTGAAATTCGTGGATAAAGAAATTCGTGGTAATCCGCAGGATTTTAAATTCGTTCCATTTGTTTAATTCGGTGACTAAAGATCAACTGTTTTAAACGATGAACGATAAATGATAAACGATTATACGTTCATCGTTAAAAACATTCATAATTAAAATAAGGGATAGCCGATGCCCGAACCAAGTAGGCGTTTTAAATATTTTAGTACAATGATAAAGTATAAAATTTTAGTGTTAGCAGGCATATTAATTGCCTCTACAATGATGTTATCCGCCCAGACATCGGCGGATGTGATGAAAGAGCGGAAGGAAATCCAAAAGATGACAAAAGCTCAGGTGAAGGAAAAAGCAAGTAAAACCGCACGTAAAGAGGCAAAAAAATATGTCAAAGACGGGTGGTTAGTCGCTCCGGGTGGATTGCCCATCGAAAAACAGTTAGATAAATCCTACCAGATGCAGTATGAGTACGAGGACAATTTTTTCCCGAAATACATTATGGGAGAAGCCATGTCCATTGGCGAAAATTACGATGCCGCCAAAATGCAAGCCTTGGAATTAGCCAAGCAAAACTTGGCGGGACAAATCCAAACGGAAGTAACCGCTTTGATTGAAAACAGCGTGGCTAACAAACAGCTCGCCGCGGAAGACGCCGCATCGGTGGTGCAAAGTGTGTCGGCGAGTAAAAACCTGATTTCGCAAAGTATAGGCAGGGTTGTTCCCGTAATTGAGATGTATCGTACCAAAGACAACAAAAACAAAGAGATACGGGTGGTGATTGCCTACAATGCGGAAATGGCAAAAGAAGCGGCTAAAAAAGCCGTACGTCAGGACCTTGAAGAAAAAGGAAAAGAATTGCATGAAAAATTAGATAAACTGCTGGGATGGTAAACAGTGAATAGTGAACAGTGAACAATTAACAGTGAACGTCTTGAACGATGAACGATGAACGATGAACGATGAAGCGCTCCGGATACGGTAAAATAGAACGTGGATTTCCGGATTGCTTCCGGCTCGTTCCTCTCCGTCACAATGACGAATTCGACTGAGGGCGACCCCCTAACAGGGTTCAAAACCCTGTTAGGGTTGTCTTCCACTTTAAGGGCTTAAAGTCCTTAAATGAAAACCTCTGTTAGTGGTGCGCCTTCCAATCCCTAACAGGGTTCAAAATCCTGTTAGGGGTAAGGTTGGAGCCAGTTCATAGTTCATAGTTAAATACATTCGTAATTCGTAATTGATAATTCGTAATTGAAATAATCGTGTTGTATAAAATTTTACTTGTATTATTGAGTGTAGAAATGTTTTCCCCGCTCTTTGCCCAGAAAACGGAAAAAGTCTGCGGGGAATACACCTACCGCGCCCCTGAAAACATTTCGGTGGAACAGGCGAAACTTACAGCTTTGGAAAGGGCGAAGTTAGAGGCTTTGGCTGAAAAATTCGGTACAAACCTCTCGCAGGACAACGCTACTTTTGTAACAAATGAAAGCGGACAGTCGAATATGCGCTTTCTTTCCCTGAGCGCCAGCGAAGTCAGGGGCGAATGGATAGAAGACATCAAGGTGGAATACGAAAATCCGTACTTCGAGCAAAACATGCTGACAGTAAAAGTTTCGGTATGCGGCAAAGCGCGAAAAATCACAGGCGCGGGAATTGACTTTTCGGCAAAAATCCTGTGCAACGGCACGGAAGCCAAATACGAAAACGACAACTTCAAGCATGGCGACGATTTGTTTCTTCTGTTTCAATCGCCCGTTGACGGCTATCTGGCGGTTTATTTAGTTGATGAAACGCCCACAGCCTTTCGCATGTTGCCTTACGCGGGCGATGCTTCGGGAAGAGTTCCCGTTAAAGGCGGAAAGGAATATCTGTTTTTCTCTTCCAAACATGTCGCTCCCTCGGAAGCTCATTCGGTTACCGAATACACGATGACGTGCGGCAAACAGACGGAACAGAATTTTATTTATACCGTCTTTTCGCCGAATGAGTTTACCAAAGCAAATGATATTCTATCCGAAGGCGAAATAATTTTGGTACCCGAATTGCCGTTTGATGAGTTCCAAAAGTGGCTCACAAAAAACAGGACAAAGGATAAGGATATGAAAGTGGAAATTAAGAGTATAACAATTACAAAATGAAACGATGAAATTAAAAAGTTTATTATTATTTGCCTGTTGCATGGGTATTTTATTCCCTGCCTTTGCGCAGGAAGACAAAGCGATTACCGCTAAATTAGAGGAAAAATATTTCTTGGCAGTTTACCACGACCATGATGGAGGGTGGTATAGCATTAGAGCAAATGGGAAAGAAGGCGCTTGCGACCTCAAAGGAAATGAGGTAATACCGCCAATTTATGATGACGTGCATTTCGATGGAAACTATTACAAAGTAAAACTAAATGGGAAAGTAGCCATTAGAGACCTCGCAAATAGAGAGTTACTCCCGTTCAAATATGAAGATGTTCTATGGTATCAGATTGAGGATTATGGATATTGCGAAGTTAAGCTAAACGGGAAAAAGGGTGTTGTGGACAAGCAAGGGAACGAAATTGTTGCCCCTAAATATGATGACATAGCTGTTTATGATTTTAAAGATAAAAACTATGCCGGTGTTACGCTAAACGGGAAAGAGGGCGTTGTGGACAAGCAAGGGAACGAAATCATTGCTTGTGAATATACTTATATTGCAATGTTCGGAGAAGACAAAGCTGTGGTTGCCAAGGGAGGAAACATTGTGAAAAAATATTATTCTCCAACAGGAGCCAAATGGGGAATGTACGATTTGGCACAGAAAAAAAGAATGGTAGAGTGCAAATACGATTATTTGTCCAGACCTTCGGAAGGATTAGCGGCATTTAATATCGGGGGAAATCTTACCGATGGAAATACCGACAAAATTTCCGGCGGGAAGTGGGGCTATATGGACATAGCAACCGGAAAAGAAATTATTCCTGCACAATACGAAACCGCCGAAGACTTCAAAGATGGCGCTGCGATGGTATCACAAAACGGGCAAACCGCACTTATAGAAAACCCGTTGGCAAAAGGCAAAGCGAACATCGGCAACCCATTTGCCGGACTGCAATCGGATGTTGATGTAAATATTCCCGTAACGGATGCACAAAACCCCGAATTTTTCGCCTTTATTTTTGCCAACGAAAACTATCCGGAGTTGACTGTTCCCGCCGCCCTGAACGACGGCAAGGTAGTGAAAGACTACTGCCAAAAAACGCTGGGCATACCCGAAAAGAATATCCGCTTCTACGAGGACGCAACCATCAACAATATCACCTCTGCCGTAAACCGGATTAAGGAAATAGCGGACGCCTTTGACGGAGATGCGCGGTTTCTCTTTTACTATTCCGGGCAGGGCATTACGGACGAAAACAATAAAATCCGCTACCTGCTGCCGGTCGACGCTTCCCTTACCGGCATAGCCGCCACCGGCTACAGCGTGGACAAGCTAAGTCGGGAGCTGAGTCAGGTAGCCGCCCAATCGGTGCTGGTGGTGCTGGACGCCGGCTTCAATGGCTACACTCGCGAGGGCAAAGCGCTTGCGGCGGCGCGGGGTGTTGCCGTAAAACCCAAGGCGGAAGCGCCTGCCGGCAGCCTTATCCTTTTTTCCGCTACTTCCGGAGACGAAGTTGCGGGCTTGTACAGCGAGCAAAATCACGGGCTGTTTACCTACCATTTTCTGAAAAAATTGCAGGAAACCAAGGGTAACGTATCCTGCAAGGAACTGAGCGACTACGTTACCTCGGCGGTAAAAAGGCAAACGGTATCCGGCTCAAAAGTGCAGTCGCCTGCTATTATAGCATCGGACCAATTAATCAATTGGCAAACATTAAAAATAAAATGAAAATGAAAAAAATTATCGGGTTATTAGCGCTTGTAGTATTCTCTGCTTCTCTATGGGGACAAGATTATACAAGTAAAAAAGATGACAAATCAGGTAAATGGGGATATGTAGATGCATCCGACAAGTGGGTTATTTCACCCAAATTTGATATGGCATTGGATTTTGGAAATGGTTATGGAACGGTTAAAATAAACGATAAACAGGGAATTATTAATAAACAGGGAAAATTGATTATTCCTTGTAGCTATTCTTACGTTCATTCAAATTCGGAATATTCGATATGTTCGGAAGGCAGATATTTTCAAGTAACAAACGAAAATAAAAAAATGGGAATTTATGACATTGAACTTAAAAAGGAAGTTGTTCCTTGTAAGTATGAATATTGCACGACAATGACTGATGATAGATACTTTCAGGTAAAGAGTTCAGATAAATCAGGAGTATTTGATACTAATACCGGAAAAGAAATATCGCCATGTATATATGAAGGGATATACGTGTATCAGTTTAAAGATAACTATTTGATGGTAAAAAAGAATAGCAAATATGGGATTATTGATCTTACTACAGGAAAAGAAACTACTCCCTGCAAATATGATAAAGTAGAGACCGTTTCGGAAAATTTAGTAGCCGTAAATATCGGCGGCAAGTGGGGTTACGTTGATATTACCAACGGCAAAGAAGTCATCTCTCCGCAATACGACGAAGCCCAAGCGTTTGACAACGGCGTAGCTCGCGTAAAAAAAGACGGTCAGTTAACCCTTATCAAAAACCCCTTGAAGGAGGGCAACGCCATAGCCGCAGCAAAAACCACCACAAAAAAAGACCCCAACGCACCGGCAGAGTCGCGTTACCCTGCCCCCAACTCGGATGTGGACAAAAATATTCCGGCTGTCAAAACCGATGACAACAGCGCTCTGTTTGCCTTTATCATCGCCAACGAGAACTACGAAGAAGCGCCCGTGCCCTTTGCCCTCAACGACGGGCGCATTTTCAGGGAGTACTGCCAAAAAACCCTGGGGCTGCCCGACAAGCATATACGAATGTTTGAGGACGCCTCGCTCGGCAAAATCATCACCGCCATAGAGCAGATAAAGGAACGCGCCAAAGCCTACGAAGGCGAGGCTTCGGTCATTTTGTACTACGCCGGTCACGGCGTCCCCGATGAAAAGAAAAACACCGCCTACCTGCTCCCCGTCGACGGTAGCGGTTCGGACATCACCACCACCGGCTACAGCCTTGCAAAGCTGTACGACGAACTCTCCAAGCTGCCCCTGCGGTCGGTAACGGTCTTTCTGGACGCCTGTTTCAGCGGCGCCAAGCGCGAAGACGAAATGTTGGCTTCCGCCCGCGGCATCGCCACAAAGGTAAAAGACGAAGCGCCCAAAGGCAACATGGTGGTCTTTTCGGCAGCCACCGGCGATGAAACCGCCCATCAGTACGAGGAAAAGGGTCACGGGCTGTTCACCTATTTTCTGCTGAAAAAATTACAGGAAACATCAGGCAACGTAACGTATGCCGAACTGTCGGATTATGTTACCAAGCAGGTAAAGCGGCAATCGGTGGTGATTAACGATAAACGGCAAACACCCACGGTGATACCGTCGGCGGCGCTGGCGGAACAATGGAAAAATCTGAAATTAAAATGAGTGATAAGTTCAACTTGGGACTGACTAAAAAGTAAAATAGATAACGGATAACACGGATTAAACGGATTGTTACGGATTTTAATTTATTGATAACCAATGACAATAAAAATATTAATCTGTGAAAATCCGCCTGATCCGCGTTATCCGTCATCTATTCATCGACTTTTGGGTCAACTCCCTTAAAAGAACAATGTTAATGAAAAAGAATTATTTACTGATTATTTGTCTGCTGACAACGATTACCGGCATGGCGCAGGATCGACGCTCTTTGAAAGAGAGTTATGAAGAATTTCGGCGTCAGGCGCAGGAATCATACAAGGATTTCCGTGATCGCGCCAATGCTGAATACGCCGAATTTATGCGCCGGTCGTGTGATTGGGGCTATTATCAACTCATCAAGACTGTGGCTGATAAATACTGTGGCGCTGCAAGCAATGAGTCTGTTGTGTTCCAAATGTTTATCCTGACGCAATCGGGCTATAAAGTGCGGATTTCCAATTATGAAAACAAAAATGAAATATAATTATTAACGACTATCGGGGGATTGCGGATATCCGCTTCGCTACGCCCGCAATGACAGATAAATAGAACGCCTCAAAAAAAGATTTAGCCGGAGACTGTACAATTATTATTGTTTATTTTGTACTTTTGCATAGTTTTTTTTTGTTTATGGCTGAATTTTCAGAATTTAAATTATTACCACAGATAAACTCTCCGGCCGATTTACGCACGTTAAAGCCGGAACAGTTGGAAGAAGTTTGCCGGGAATTACGACA
>JAISRS010000041.1 GCA_031273485.1 Prevotellaceae bacterium | reverse complement strand
AATCATGTCATTCAACGAACTCAACAGTGTAGAACATTTTATCATCCGGCAGTTAAGCGGAGTGAATCTAAATACCGGCAATAGCGGCGTGTCCGAGCCGCAAGCTGTTTACGGATTGCAGTGGCAATACCTGCCTGCGTCGTCGCTGCCGCGCGAACAGACGGAAGTACTGGTCGAAAGCGAACTGAAACAGGCGCTTATCCGTATTAATCCGGAAATTGCCGCACAGCCCGACCGTGCGGATGAAGTCATTTACAAGCTGAGAACCATCCTTCTTTCGGTAAACAGTATCGGTTTGGTGCGTGCCAACGAAGAGTTTTCCAAATGGATGAAAGGAGAAATAACCATGCCGTTCGACGAAAACTACCGGCATGTATCCGTCCGGTTGATTGATTTCGACAATTTGCAAAACAACAAATACCAAATTGTTAATCAGCTGCATGTTCGCCACAGGGAAACGAAAATTCCGGATATTGTCCTTTTCATCAACGGTATTCCGGTGGTGGCAGGTGAAGTCAAAACACCTGTACGCCCTGCCGTAAGCTGGCTGGACGGCGCCCACGAAATACATGATGTGTACGAAAACGCTGTCCCTGCGCTGTTTGTTCCCAATATTCTGAGTTTTGCCACCGACGGAAAAGAATTTTATTACGGAGGCGTGCGCACTTCCCTGGAGCGCTGGTCGCCCTGGCGCATATCCACCGAAACGCAGTTAATCGCTCAGGCGGGACTGGAAGATGTCGGAAAACAGGCAAAACATTTGCTTTCACCGAAAACCCTGCTGGATATTTTATGCAATTTCAGCATATTTACGACCAACAAACGCCGGCAGCGAACAAAAATTATCTGTCGTTACCAGCAGTATGAAGGCGCAAATCTGATAGTGGAACGTGTCAAGGAAAACAAAGTCAGGAAAGGATTGATCTGGCATTTTCAAGGTTCGGGAAAATCGCTGCTGATGCTCTTTGCCGCACAAAAACTCCGACGGGAGCCGGCGTTGAAAAACCCGACCGTCATCATTGTTGTTGACCGTATTGATTTGGATACACAGATTGCCGGTACGTTCAGCGCCGCCGACGTCCCCAACATGGTTACAACGGACAGCATCAGAGAATTGCACGACCATCTGGAAAAGGATAGTCGCTTTATTATCATCACGCTGATTCACAAATTCCGCGATGCGTATGCAAATATGAACCTGCGTGATAATATCATCCTGATGGTGGACGAGGCGCACCGCACGCAGGAAGGCAATCTGGGCAACAGGATGCGGGCGGCTTTACCCAACGCATTCCTTTTCGGTCTTACCGGGACGCCTGTCAACAAAGCCGACAGAAATACGTTTTGGGCATTCGGTTCGGAGACCGATAAGAGCGGCTACATGAGCCGTTATACGTTTCAGGAATCCATACGGGATAATGCCACCCTGCCCCTGCATTTTGAGCCTCGACTGCTTGACATTCATATCGAAAAAGAAATGATTGATACGGCATTCAACGAAATGGCAAACGATTTGGATGAAGAACAAAAGGCAACCCTGACGAAAACTGCCGCACAGATGTCTGTTTTTCTGAAAACGCCTCAACGCATTACACGCATTTGTGAAGATATTGTCAGTCATTTTCAATCCAAAGTCAATCCGCACGGTTTCAAGGCGATGATTGTTACGCCCGACAGGGAAGCCTGTCATCTGTATAAGGAGGAATTGGATAAACTGCTGCCGACGGATGCTTCTGCGGTGGTTATCTCCACTTCGGCAAACGATCCGTTTGAGTTTAAGGCAAAATACGAGTTGGATAAAGACCGTCAGGAAAAGTTGATAGACTTGTATAACAATCCCGGTTCGCCACTTAAATTTCTGATTGTTACGGCAAAACTATTGACGGGATTTGATGCTCCTGTTTTACAAACGATGTATCTGGACAAATCATTGAAAGACCATACCCTGTTGCAGGCTATCTGCCGGACAAACAGGCTTTATCCGCAAAAAACGTTTGGCTGCATTGTAGATTATTTCGGCGTCTTTGACGACACGGCGCGTGCGCTACAGTTTGACGAGGAAACGGTAAAAACAATTATTTCCAATTTGAGCGAATTAAGGAGAAATGTACCGCAGGCGGTTGAAAATGCGCTCAGCCATTTTTCCGGTATTGACAGAAGTATCGAAAGTTTTGAGGGATTGCAGGCAGCGCAGGAATGTATTAAAACCAACGAACAGAAAGACGCTTTTGCCAGGGATTACATTTATTTATCCAAAATATGGGAATCGCTTTCTCCCGATAATGTGCTTTTGCCTTATGAAAACGATTACAGATGGCTGTCGCAGATATATGCGTCCGTCAGACCCACGGGACCGGAAGCAACAGGCAAACTGTTATGGATGGCATTGGGCGCTCAAACAACAAAACTCATCCATGAAAATATACGTGTCGATACCGTCCACAACGATTTGGATGAAATAGTGCTGGATGAAAACATGGTAGATGGTTTGATGAACAGCAGGAATTCGCAGAAGATAAAACAAATAGAAAAGGAACTGATCCGTCGTTTTCAGAAAAATGCAGGTAAACCGCTGTTCATAGAATTGAGCAAAAGACTGGAAGATTTGCGACTTCGGGCGGAACAGGGACTTATCAGCAGTATTGATTTTATCAAAGACCTGTGTCAGATAGCCCGTGAAACGGTACAAGCCGAAAAAGCAGAACAGCAAAAGGATGCAAAAACCGCATTAACGGAATTGTTTTTGGAACTGAAGACGGAAAACACTCCGGCTGTTGTCGGTCGCATCGTGGATGATATTGACAGCATTGTGAAAGTTGTCCGTTTCCCCGGATGGCAAAGTACGATTGCCGGAGAACGCGAAGTCCAAAAAGCGCTTCGGAAAACTTTGCTGAAATATAAATTGCATAAAGAAGAAGAGTTGTTTGATAAGGCTTATTTGTATATAAAGGAATATTATTAAGGGAAATACCTATTTCGATATCGGTGCGACGACTGATTTAAATCGCCGCATGGGACGCTTACCGGCAGGCTGTGGTCGATTACAATGCGATAGCGGCTGCCGAGGAAGTGATTAAATTGGAAGTGCGTCAGCAGTATGAATACAACTGGCTGGACGCCAGCAGGACATACGGCGCAAATGTTGCCAACAGTCTTTTTCCGAAGGTGAGCGGCAAATCCGCCCCTCACAGCGACGAAGATGATGAGAGCGACGATAACGAACAACCCGCCGGAGAATAACGGGCAATCGGCAACAGTC
>JAISRS010000131.1 GCA_031273485.1 Prevotellaceae bacterium | reverse complement strand
ATTGAAAACGAGTATTCCGTCAATCTGCCCACCCGCTTTTTCTACAAAAAGAAGTGGAACAAAGGGTGGATAAATGTAGTGAATCCGTTCCGCGCTTCCATTGTGTTGGGCACTCCGGGTTCAGGAAAATCGTATGCAATCGTCAATAATTATATTAAGCAGCAGATACAGAAAGGTTTTGCGCTTTATGTCTATGATTATAAATTTGACGATTTGTCCGTAATTGCCTACAATACAATGTTCAACAACATGGACAAATACAAGGTCAAGCCGAAATTCTACGTTATCAATTTCGACAATCCGCGCAAAAGTCATCGCTGCAATCCCATTGCTCCGGAATTTATGACGGATATTTCCGACGCTTACGAAAGCGCCTATACCATAATGCTCAACCTCAATAAAACGTGGATTCAAAAACAGGGAGACTTCTTTGTCGAATCGCCCATAATCCTTTTGGCAGCAATCGTGTGGTATCTCAAAATCTATGATGGTGGTAAGTACTGCACGTTCCCACACGCGATAGAGTTCCTGAACCGGAAATATGCCGATATTTTCCCAATACTCACCTCTTATCCTGCTTTGGAGAACTATTTATCGCCATTCATGGATGCTTGGGAAGGCGGAGCGGCTGACCAGCTTCAGGGGCAGATTGCCTCTGCTAAAATCCCTCTGTCCAGAATGATAAGTCCGCAGTTATATTGGGTAATGACAGGGAACGATTTTACGCTTGACATCAACAATCCCGATGCCCCGAAAATCCTTTGTGTGGGTAATAATCCCGACCGTCAAAACATCTATTCGGCGGCTTTAGGCTTGTACAACAGTCGTATCGTGAAGTTAATCAACAAGAAAGGTCAGTTAAAAAGCAGTGTGATTATTGATGAGTTGCCGACAATCTATTTCAGGGGACTTGACAACCTGATAGCCACTGCCCGAAGCAACAAAGTGGCTGTGTGCTTGGGTTTTCAGGACTTTTCGCAGTTGAATCGCGATTATGGTGACAAGGAAAGCAAGGTAGTACAAAACACTGTCGGCAATATCTTTAGCGGTCAGGTGGTAGGCGAATCTGCTAAAACGCTTAGCGAAAGATTCGGAAAAGTCCTGCAAAAACGTCAATCCATGACGATTAACCGCAACGACAAATCAACATCCATTTCCACGCAATTGGACAGCCTTATTCCGGCATCGAAGATTAGCAACCTGACGCAAGGGATGTTTGTCGGTGCAGTATCGGATAACTTCGATGAACGGATCGAACAGAAGATTTTTCATGCCGAAATTGTGGTCGATAATGCTGCCGTTGCACGGGAAACACAGGCGTACAAATCAATCCCCATCATTGCCGAATTTACAGATGAAGCGGGAAATGACAGGATGCAGGAAATGATTGAATATAACTACAATCAAATCAAAGCCGATGTGAAACAGATTGTTGCCGATGAATTGGGACGCATTGCCAATGACCCGGAGTTGCAGCATTTGATTAAGAAGGAGTAGGAATAAAAATGCTACGTGTTAATATTCGTCTGATTGAGGATGGTAATTGTTCATCAGGATTTTTTCAATGTCCGATTCCCGATAAAGGATTTTCCCGCCGAGCAGATAATAGGGACTCTTTCCTTCCGTGCGGTAATTCTGCAATGTCCACCGACTGATATTCAACGTTTTGGGAAGTTTCCTGTCGGTCAGGTAGCATTCGCCGTTCAGCGCAGGGCGGTAATCCCCAAAAATTCCGCTGACGGCATTGTCCGTTTCTTCTATCCTTTTCAGGAAGGATACGCAGATTTCATCGGTTTTCGTTATCAAGTCCATAGCTGTTAAATTTAGAAGTTGTCGTATGCAGTTTATTTTCCTTCGCCCTTTTCGCATGTTCTGCCGGAACAATAGCATTTTGCACGTCTTCGGGTCTGTAATATATCTTCCGGTTGATTTGCGAAAAAGGCAATGTCCCGTTGTCGCGAAGTGTCTGGAGGGTGCGTGGACTGATTCGCAGCATCCGGCAGACGTCCTGATTGTCATACCAGTTGCCCATTTTCTTTACACCATGACGCAGGCAAAGCATTTGCACCTTGTCCGCCAACTGTTCAAAACGCGCCATCATCGTTTCAAACGCTTTTTTTTCCATGCTTATGATTTCCATATCCGTTCATTTAAGAATTTCGGGAACGAATTTACCGGAATAAACAAAGACTTCCGGCAGGACAGTGGCGATACGGCATCGCTTGTCGTCATATTGCATTACGAGAATCGCAAAAAAGCATCACTACGAAGCGGGCGATGTTAAAGCGTTAATGGAGAAGAAAACAGTCAAAAATGGCAGGGAAGAATTGGATAAATTGCGTATTTTTACCGAATTTCAAGGGTTAGTATAGGAGATATGAATTTATGGCCTATACCTATAGCTCCTAATGAATTGTGTTTGTCTTGTTTGGATAATAACAATAATATACCATGCCGCGTAGAATATAATTAGATTGCATTTCGGACATGTCTATTTGCCATATTAGACAAAATAGTATATGCAATTGGACGATATACCCTAATCAATGATGTCGTTTTTCGTAACTTTGCGTCAAAAACAATATTATGTATAAATTATGTAAATATCCATGTTTCATACTGTTTATACTCCTGATTATGAATCAGGAAGTGTACTCCCAATATATATTCCGTCATTTGGATATTGTGAATGGCTTGTCCGACAATCAGATACGAAGTATCATCCAGACGTCCGACGGACGATTAGCCATCCGGACGCTTTTCAACTTAAACATCTATAACGGCGCTACTTTCGAACATTTCTACCACGACCGAAGAAAAGATTATACGTGGAATTACACGGAGTTCCTGACCGAACGTTCCGTTTTCAAAGAGTATTGCGACGCTGAAGAGCGTATCTGGATGAAAGCACCGGATTTTCTTTCGCTGTTCGACCTGAAAACCAATCGTTTTGTGTATGACATCGAAGGCGTATTGAAATCGTTCGGCATCGACCGGAAAATTAAAAACCTGTTTATCGACAATTCAAAAAACTACTGGTTCCTGACCGAAAACAACACTTTCTTTTTTTACGATATCTCCGCGAAAAAACTGCGAACGGTTGACATGGGCGACAGTCCGTTTGTCGGGCAGTACGGGATTCCCTACGAACTGGCTCAACACGGGGATCTCTACTGGATTATGTATTCAAGCGGGTTGCTTCGTTGCTGGAACAGCGCTTCCGGAGAGTTTGTTCTTCAAGATGAACATTTCGCCGGAAAAATAACGGATGCAACTAACCGTCTGTTTATCAGCCCAACTGCTGCAGGAGACGTATGGATTATGCACAATAACGGCGTTTCGTTTTACAACCGGATAAGCAGAACATGGAAAGAAGTCGCAAGTATTGACGGTCCTTCCAATTTCTTCACCTGCATGGATTTGGACATGGACGGCAATGCCTGGGTAGGGACTTCGTGGTCGGGATTGAGGAAAATTGACAGCCGGACGCACCAAATCGAAACTTTTGACGGGCTGAAGTTAGAAAACGGCGGGACCCTGACCAACGATATCCAATGCGTGTTTGTAGATAAGGATAACGGATTTTGGGCAGGTACGCTTTGGCAGGGGCTGTGCTATTGGCATCCCAATATGAAAAAGTTCAAACTGCTGCAAACGGTACACAGGGAAACGCCGGTCACAAACGAATCGATACGCTGTTTTCTGGAAGATGACGACGGTACAGTCCTGTTCGGAACGCTGTATCAGGGAGTTTTACGTTATAATCCGGCCACGGGGAAGATAAACAGGGCGTTCGACGGGCTTATTCCCGACGACCTTTGCCTTTCGCTGTACCGCGACAGCAAAAAACGCCTGTGGGTCGGCACTTTCCTGAATGGTTTTTACTGCATTGACGGGAAAAACATAAAAACATACAACAAATCGACGCTTGACTGGAATGTCTATGCCAATCAAAATATTTCAAGGGCCATCTACGAAGACGCCGAGGGGCGATTCTGGGTGAGCGTTGCCAATCAGGGCGTCGGCGAACTGGATACCCGGACGGGCAAAATCTCCATGCTGCGCGACAGGCATCCCGAAATCGGCCTTTATAAAAAAATATTCAACTTTTACGCCGTCAACGGCTACACCTTTGCCGCTTACGGCGAAAACGGGATTTTTTATTACGATATCCGCAACGATAAAACGTATATCCCGGATACGGACGACCCCGGCAACCCGAAATTTGCAAGTTCCAACATCGGCTACAACTGCATTCTGAAGGACCGCCGTTCGCTGGAATGGTTCGGCACGGAACAGGGAATACGGATATGGGACGAACAGCGAAAACAGGTTTATACGATTGACGTGGAGGACGGATTGCCGAGCCGTTCCGTAGTCGCCATTCAGGAAGACAACGACGGAATCTGCTGGGCGGCATCTGTTAACGGCATCACGAAAATCGAAATAAAAGAACAGTCCGGCGGATACGAATTTTCCTTAGTCAATTTTGATGCAAACGACGGACTGCAAAACGGAACGTTCTTTGAAAAAGCCTCGCTGAAAAGCAAAAACGGCGACCTTTATTTTGGCGGATACAACGGGGTCAACACTTTCAATCCCGCCAACATACAATACAATCCAAGCAAAAACAAACCGGTTTTCACCGCTTTCAGACTGTTTAACTCGCAGGTAAAGGAAGGCGTCGAATACAACGGACATCTCATCCTTGAAAACCCGATAAACCGGACAAA
>JAISRS010000124.1 GCA_031273485.1 Prevotellaceae bacterium | reverse complement strand
ACATATACGCCTCTTTCCGAATCCATTCCTGTTGCCGAGCGTTCGCCAAGCGTTTCAAGATTTTTGATTTGCGCTATTCCCCAGGTGAGCGTTTCCGAGCCTGTGTTTTTGTTGTATGTAATGACAGGCACAGGCATTTGGGGTTTTTCGGCAAGCGCTTTTAAACGGTCGGACTTCACTCCGAAGCGATCCATCGCGAAGTTTTGGAATCCCATACGGAAAACCTCCGTCGAATTGTTTGATACTCTGAAATCGCCGGAGGCGGGATCTACAAACTCCACTGCCGTGACTATGGAATTGGCGTCGGTGCCGTATTTTCGTGCTACTTTGAAGGCGGCGCTGTCGGTAAATATATTATAGTCAATCAGAGCGCCTTTGGTGTCGTGTCCCGACGGTCGTTCGTAGGGGAACAGCACAATGTTGCGGGTCACCACATTGCCGTTGTCCCTCAGCCATACGTGACGATGTAAGGTGTTATTGATAAGAATATTATTTTCCACAACCCTGTAGAACCCTTCCCGGAGCTTTAGTCCGCCGTTTAAGCAAAGATTGTTATAAATGTGATAGTTCGTCGAACCGTCGTCCAGGTCTATGTCCCATCCTCTGTCGCAACGGAAGCGGTTGTTGCGAATCACAACCGTTTCTATGACGTCAGCCAGGATAAGTTCCTTATGGCTGGTTTGCAGTAAGGAATCGAATACATGACCCGAAGGATGCCAGAAACGATCTCTGCCCCAGGAGTTAAAAGACCCGTGGTCGCCGGTTTCCTTCACGGTGTTGAACACGTCATTAAATTCCAGAATATGTCCGCCCCAGGTGCCTTCGCTGATATTGATTCCTGCGCGCGGCGTGTCGTATATGCTGTTGTGGCTGACGGTGATGGCTCTACACATGGAGAGTTCCACTCCTGTGATTTGTTTTTCAAACAATCCGATTTTGTGAATCAGGTTATCATGCACGCTACAGTATGCCGGATAATTATTTGTTTTCGGACCCGCCGTGCGGTCGATATCCTGCGAGGGAACAAACTGTTGGTATTCAAAACTGGGAGAACGCACGGCGTCAGGGTCGCCGACAAAACAAACGGCGCTTGCCCCGATTCCGGTCAGGTGCGAACCCGAAATTTCGCAATTCCGGTTGTAGTTGCTGAAAAAGACGGCGTTTCCGCCTATATTGTAGAGATTGCAGTTTTTCAGCGCGCAGTTTTCGGCGCCTTCAAATATCACGGCGGCGCCCCGATATATCATCCAGTCCGAACGCAGCAGGGGTTCATACTTTTCCATAAAAGTGCGCACGGTATGAGTCAGTTCCAGAGCTTCAAAAGAGATATTCCTTACGGGATTTGTTTCCGTTCCGCGCAATTCGATAAGATGTTTGATTTGCGGACTTTCAAAGAGCGCCGATTTCACATCTTCGCCTTCGGGCGGATAGTAGTAGAGCGTTGATTCGGCGGCATTGTAGAACCATTCGCCGGGAGCGTCGAGTTCTTCAAAAATGTTTTCCACCATCCTGTTGGACTTATGTAAGCCCGATTGCCGGTTATTTTGCCAACCGCCTTCTTTCGAGATATTTCCGTCCTTGTCCGTTCCCGTGATTCTGTAATGGAAATCTCCCCAATCGTGGTTGTGCATGGCATGAAGATAGCCTCCTATGGGATTTTTCCATGTTTTAACCCTTGCGGGATCTGTTGCATCGGCAGCCGTTCCGTTGAAACGGATAGCATTAGGGTCATAATTCGGATACCGCGCCTGATGGCGGATTTCGCCGTTCACAAACAGCATGTCCATCACCGGCGAGCCGGATATTTGCGTTTGCAGAATACCGTTTTTATACGGTTTCCATTTCAGATTTTCAAGAACTTTGCTTCCGCTGATCACTGCTTTTTCGCCAGGAAAGGAGCGTATCGTCAGCGATTTGTCTGCTGTGGACACATCTTTTGGCGTAAAAATCAAAGGCGACGAAAGACGATAAGTTGCTTCGTGCAGAAAAATCGTAATATCTCCCTGTGATTTACCGGCTTCGACCAGCGCTTTTTCGACAGTTCGAAAAGGAGCCTTTTGGGTTCCGACATTGGTATCGCTTCCTTCCGGCGACACATGAAACTGAATTTGCGCCCATATCGGGCTGAAAACTATACCCGCAAAAAGGGTAATAACACTTATTAAAAATTTCTTTTTCATTATTTTATGGTTTTATAGCTAAACTAAACCGTTAGCTTTATAAATATGTAATTGTCGCTGCAAAAGTAATGTTATTTTTCGGATTATCACATCATAAAATCAATTTATTCCCGTTTCGGACAAAATAATTTAGCGCTCGGATAAGGCAGATTTAACGGATTTATGCAGATTATTACCGAAGGCTTCCCGACGCGCCGGAAATTGTGTTTGGAGTTCAAACACGATTATCTGCGTTCGGATAACACCACCGCTTGCGCGGATTTGCAATCCGTGCGTTGAAAGACGGGAAACAGCCACGGTGGCACGGGTTGCAAACCCGCGCAAGCGGGGAGCACTCCCACTGTTAGCGGGAGCGCTTCCACTTTAAGGACTTTAAGGTCTTTAAAGTCCTTAAAGTCCTTAGTCCCCCCAATGACGACTACGCCGAACAGAGAGGTCGGCGTAGCTGTCATTGCTACGGTGCAGCCAGAAATAATAGCACCTCAAAATAAGATTTAGCCTGTAAACCGTGACCCGAAAAACGAACTGTATTATACGCTTCATTACGCATCTCTAAAATAGTTTTTATCAAAAATTAAAAAATATTAAACCTTTTATGAATTTTACCATCATAGTGTCCAGAATTTGTTTTTTCATAGTTTAGTTAAGTGAACAAGTTGAAGGCGGGATTACTCATAATTCCGCCTTCCTTAATTTAACCCGGAAGGTAGAAATTAAAAGATGCAACTACGAATTAAATTCCCTAAGCCGGGCAAATCGGAACCAAAGAGGGTATATTTTACTGCGCCGATTTTACGTTTGACCGCGTCTTTACGTTTTAAAATGTCGTTTTTTACGAAATACAAAAACCTTATTTCTACCTTATTCAAATAACAAAACAACCTCAGTAACTACGGTAATCTCCACATCCAACAAAAGGGAACTCCTAAAGGGAACTCCTAAAAACTTGATTTTTCAAGGCAGACAAGATTTTTAAACCGGAGTTTACTAATTGTAAATGAGGATTTAAAAATTAATAAAATTAACACTGAACGCCGAAAAAGCAGTTTTTAGGAGTTCCCTAAGCCGGACAAGCCGGAACCAAAAAGAGATATATTTGAATGTGTCGAACTGATATTTCAAATTGTTGTTTCTTTACGAAGTACAAAAACCTTATTTCTACCTTATTCAAATAACA
>JAISRS010000004.1 GCA_031273485.1 Prevotellaceae bacterium | reverse complement strand
TTGAAGTTATCAGTAAATTGCTGGGGCATACAAATCTAAAAACGACACAGGTTTATGCCAAGATTGTGGATAGCGTAAAAGAAAGAGAAATGCAAAAATGGAACAGTTTATGAGGTATTTCAAATGCAATAGTGGTATGCAGATCACATTCTCCGGATTGAATGTGATTTCGCTCATCATACGGGACTCTAGAATAAACCCAAATTTGTCCATTAGGATACTCTATTATCTGCCCCCCCTGATTTCTAATGGACATCATTAGAAAAAGTAGAGAGAAAATAGATGATACTGTGTAAGATATTTCTCTTTGAATGATCAAATTCGCAAAAAAAGCATGATATAATGCAAACGAAAATTCGATTTATAGATAAGGTCATGGGGCGGGATTCCGATTTTGAAAAGATGATAACCAAAGCGGCCTTACCGCGTATTTGTCCACTTTGCCTCTTACGCTATAGGGATCAAACTGCGGCTATCCATTCTTTACTGGCATTTGTTGCAGATATTGAGGTGGTTGCCAACTTTTGGTTTCGTTCGGGCGATGCCCGTACCGCCCATAATTTCAAGGATTTTCTGGACGAAACCCTGTCGTTTTTTGAGGAAAAGAGAACCGGTCTGTTACGTTTGGATGTAGGCTTTTACAGCGGGAAGATATTTGATTATCTGGAAGAAGATAGCCGTAAGATAAACTGTAGCCGTACCAATTCTCCGCTTATTGCGGCTATGCCATGACTAGTTCCTGTCATGCTTATACGAGGAACCAAGTACGGTCATGGCGTGGCGTAAATAGTTGTCTTTCGCTATAGCACAAGTTTGACCACTGGATTATCGTTTAACCAATCAGGCTTCATCCTCCTATCAGTCTTTCCTCCTTGCAACTCAGTAGCAACATGACAGATAGCTGACTTATCGCCTTTCCGAAGTGCTTGTTCCCCTTATAGATTTCTCCGCAGGTAAGTCGGATGGGAGTAGATTGTACAACATAATCAAATTTCACTATCAATAAGTTAACAAGCATTGTCTTATAGAGGTTTAAATTATTGTGTTATTCGAAACACTAACCTAGTCTCTTGACAAATAGATATTTATTATGCAACCTTTAGGACGCACCTTCGTGTTTGTCAACGATAAACGGCTGGTCGCAGTAGCCCATTTTCTGCATGTATTCCCGTGCAATATCCGCCAGTTGTTTGTCGCTTAAAACGTCTTTCGGGTCGGTATTAATTGAGGGATGCAATACCGGTTTTTCAGTTTTATTGTTCGCCAAACGATAAGGCTCGAAGGAACGTAAACAAGTATTAATGTTGTAAATGCCGTTTCGCAGTTCAATCATGCGATTGGTAAAAATGACCTTCGCGGGTTATCATCCACCTTGATTTGATTATAAGCAAGGGCACTGTAAAGCATGTTTCTTGCATTTATTTTTGCAACCATCTTTTTTTCAAATTCTTGGGTTAATGCTATGATTTTTTGATTGATTGTCACTAGTTCAATCGTTGCTTTTTCAAGTTTGTACAAAAATGCGAGGGCTTTTTTCTCCGTAAAAGTCGACTTAATAGCTTTCGCAACCTGATTGTAATTCACTCCTATGGCGCGGAATTGCGAGTGAAAAGTGGTTAGTCGCATGTAGTAATCCATTGCCGCTTTGTTCACTTTCACGACTTTCTATTGTCAATCGAAAATGCAGGAAGCGATAAAATGCGCCTTAACCTTTAGTCTCGATTGCTCGAAATGAAATGAAAATTCGGCATGTTCGGTTGCGTTGAAGCTGACCGAATACCGGAAAATGGCGGGGTCGCTCTTGGGTTTGCGTCCGCCCTGATGCTGTTTTTCCTTTTCTGTTGCCATATCATTTGGATGTTAGTAGTGATTATTTATGCGTTTTCAAATGCTCTCTGCGGCGATTGGAAAAAGGGGCATCCTTTTTGGAGGAAAGCCCGATGGCTTTTTCCCTGCCGCTGCAAGCCTGTCACCGGACACTTCAAAAATACCGACTTCGGAGGTATTTTCTCCCCCCTGCATTAAGGCAGCGGGGGCGTGGTTTTGTGCTGCGTAAAACGAAGTGAGCAGCGCAAAACACAACTTGCCATTTGCCGGCGCAGATGAAATCCCGCTGAGGCGGGATTGGGCGTTAGCCTCATTGACTTTTATGTTAGCAGGATTGACTTGAGCGGTTATCGAAACCGGCTTTTGGGAGGAATACGTACTGGCTTTTTGCATCTCGGTAAACTGTTTTTTTGAAATATGTTGCGAAGTTAGAGGGGATTTTCTGCGCGTTTATCCATGCTGCGAGGCAACTTGAAGACAACTTCGGCGCAACTCAAAGACTCCCACCAAAAACATGAAAAAGTACCCATTTCCTGTATATTCCTTCGCAGTGGATTTTGACGGTACAACCATACGGATACCCGGATAGATAACCAAACAGATGAACATATAAATAATTGATTGTAGAATGAAATGTGCAGATGTAGAAATAAATAGGCAAATGACTGGCTGCTATTCCAGCTGGATGTGCAGATATGCAGCACTGTAGACGGTTACACAGCCATATGAAGATTCGACCAGGATTGCATCCGTTTGGTCAGCTATACGTTGCGACGAACAGTCAGCCATACATTACATGGACATACGGTTGTATGTCTCAACGTAGGGACGGGCAAACAGACGGACAGTCAAAGGTTTGGCCATTCGACCGGTCAGACAACCGGATATATAGCCGATTATCCGCATGGACAAACGTACAAATAGAGAATTAACCGGACTGCGCATTTACCCTTACGGAGGTGTACAGCCATTCATACATCATAACGGATCAAATTTTAAAATTAAACACAGATGAAAAAGTTTTAGCCTTATATCCGCTCATTTGGATAATCCTATTTTTCGTTACTTCCTGTTTCGCTGTATCATACGATTTTTTGCGAATAATACACCGACCTGTGTAACTGTAAGAATTAAAACATTAATAATGAAATGATTAAAAGTAAAATCACCGCCGCGACAATGGAAACGAGAAGTGGTACAAACAATTGGAAAATCCGTATTGCAAGCCTCAAAAGTTGTAACCGAGATACACCCACACAATGGTGGAGATAAACAAGCCAAAGGCATGCATCCGCACTAAAACCACCGCTAAACTCACCACACGACACCAAAATCTTACGTTGATTTCAGAGTCGAGGGAGTTTTTTGTTCTCTTTCTTTTGTTTCTCATCATGCCTTTGTTTTGTATTCGTCATCCGTCACGTCGGTCGTTATTGTTTCAGGGCAATAAGGTTTTAGGCGTGTCAAGGTTACTCGCCAG
>JAISRS010000559.1 GCA_031273485.1 Prevotellaceae bacterium | reverse complement strand
ACTTTTTCCGCTAAGGAAACGGAGTTTTGGCATCAATACGGCATCACGTCAGAAATATTGAAAACCTACAAAGTTTTTTCCCTGAGGGAATTCAGGAGCGAAAACAATGATGGTAAACCGTTTGGCTTTTCTTCATCGGAAGAAGCGCCAATATTCGGCTATACTGGCAGGCGATACGTGAAAATCTACCGTCCGTTTTCCGAAATTCGTTTTCTGTACGGCGGGAACCCGGGTGAAAATTACTGTTTTGGATTGGAACAGCTTCCCGCCAAAGGAGATACAATGTTCATTACAGGCGGAGAAAAAGACCAAGACCCGCAAATTTCGGTAGTCAAAGCCCTGAAAGTACGCGACGACAGCCCGCTTGATGTCCCGCTTGTACAATTTTTCGTGGGATAAAGTATTGCAAATGCACACTTACGTGGGCGAAAAAGCCCAGGGAAGAAAAGGAAAAACGCAAGGAAACGGAATTGACCGGTGTTGCCGGAACAATTTCGGCAGGCAGCGACATTGTACCTGCGCGGTTTTGTGCGAACAGATACAGGTTATGCTGGATGTAAAGGAACGCACTGCAAAGAGTTATATAAAATTTATGCGGAAGAAAGAAGTCATCACAAAGATCACCTCTAACGTTGGTTATTTTACTATTGGTAACATTCAAAACTAACGTTTGGACGATTGTTTTTCGGGGGCGGGTTTTGCGGGCGCAAATGTGTCTCCCGTGACCGCCGAACGCGCGGAGTGCAACGCTTGCAAAACACACATCGTCCGCCATGAAAACAGAACGCGGAAAGTTGGTGAACGCGCGATTGTCCGAGTTCTGTCCCACCAAGCGCACTGCTGTTGAGAAAAATGCTGTCTAAAAGTGTAAAGACCGCAGAAAACTGTCAAACTATACAACATTTATCTACAACAAATAACTCAAATATTGATCTTCATTTGAGAGCGCTACAACTCATTGTTTCGTTATTCTTAATTGTAATGTTTTTAAATGAAACATTCCCATTTCGATAATGGGAAACTCTATTACCGTACTGCCACCGCCAGCAATACGGATTTCCCCTTGTAGATTTTTAAGATTGGTAGCTTCTATTGCCTGCCATTTTATGTGTACGGCATAATTGGCTGTATTGGACAAATTTACATAAACGCGGGACATTTCAAAAAACTCCTGATTTCTACAGGAATAATTGATTTGCTGACCATCAGGCAAATTAATTATTCCGTCATTATCCGAAAAGGTATAAACAAATTCATCCCAATCGCACGGTATTCCGCACATTTTATTTGCTTCACATTCCAATTTTTTGTAACTTATTGGTTCACGCGGATTTTCTTTAGGTGTAGCCGTTCTTATTGCCTGCAAAATATCGAAAACCGTCAAATCGGGACATATATTAATCATTCGATCAATGTACCCAAGCATTTTGGGTGCAGCAAAAGAAGTGCCCGATAATGGTTCCTCCGAAATATTAACTGTCGCAGCAAAAGCGCATTTGTTTCTTAAATTATTGGAATAGTAAAAATCTTTTGTATCATAAGCACTTACGAGTATCAAATGTCTTTTTAATATAGCATTTGTTTGAGCATCTAAACCACTCAGCACCAATTCATCCAAATTCGGAATGCCATTATTTCCAGAACCATTAGTAATAATAAAATTTGTTTTTCCAGTATGTTCTATTCTTTCAATGGTCATTGCCAAATAGGTTAAATAGTTGAAATAATCTTTTATGTAGTTTTTTTGTTGCGTTTTCCCAACGATGGAATATTTCAGTTTTTTACCGTTTTCATCTTCCACATTTCCTTTTTCATCGTTTACTGACGGCGCCATGGATATATTGATCAAAGTTAATTCGTTTTTATTGGCGTTTTTCATAATATTTATCAGATTTTTAGTCACTGTATTAATTGTACTGCCTACATATCTTCCATGTAGATTTGTGATGCAACTTTCCCTATCATAAACCGGTAATAGTCTGTTGGGCGAACAGGTACGCAGAAACGTTTTCTTTACTTCTTCGCCGTGTGACGCCTTGTGTTTCTCATCATATTTAAAAACATCAAGAAGATATGTTTGCGAAGATTGGGGATATTGTACTGTATTCAAAAACGCATATTCTACCTCCGAATTTTCCCGCATTTGTACAATAAAATCCGACTCCCGCCCTTTTTTTACTTCCGCTAAATAATAATCATACTCAGGCATTTGTTCAATAATTTTACCTCCATTTTGCTTGATGATTTTTTCCGCTTGGGAAGAGGAAGTGCCGTTTTGAAAATACAAAATAACATGCCCCGGTATTGCCTCAATGCGATATTCCGTTCCGTTTTCCGAAATACCGACTAATTCGGGTTGCGGATATTCACCCTCGAAATAGAAGGTTTTATCATTTTTAATAGAGAAAACGTAAACTAACGCAATAGCCAACGCCGCTACTGCCATTCCACCTGCCCACCACCAACTGTTTTTATGCTTTGAAGAGGGTGTTAACTTCGCACCGCAATGGGTGCAAAATTTAGCGTTTCCTTTGTTTTGAAAATTACATTTTTGACAGTTCATAATTTATCTAATTTTAGTTTTCTTTTTTTATGGTATCTGTTCGCAACAAATTACCGCTATTGTCGTATGTTTTTATCAAACCGTTATCTTTTACAATAATCTCGTTGGGATTTGATAAGTCTACCTTACCGTAAATATCAGAAATAATAGGTATTCCCCATCTGTTTACTATACCCAAATACCTCATATGAGTTTCACATCGACCGTTTTCATATTTTGAGTTGTCCGACATCATTTCAAAGATTGCAACCAGTGCGATGCATCCAGCCAAAGCTATCGGGAAAAATAGCAGGAAAGGTTTGATGGACTTGTATATTATCGTAAGATTAATAATGGCGAGTACAGCCACTATAGAAATAACAACTGCCAGCAACCAAGGGTAAGTATCAAACAATGATGCTGTAAAGCACGACAGAAAATACATTATCACGGGCATAAATACAATGGCATTAACAAAATAAATCCATACCCATTTGCTGACTTTTAGCCACTTTGGTATTTTAACCGGTTGTTTCAATTTAGCGCCGCAATTCTTGCAAAACTTTGCGCTTTCTTCATTTTCAAAATTACATTTTTGACATTTCATATTTATTGAGTTTCTAAAATTTAGAATCAATATCCATACGTTGTTATTTTCCAAATGCCACCGATATAAACCATCTCGACCGAGGATATGGCTCTTATTCGTTCCCCTTTGGCATCAACTATTCTGACCGTTTTAATACTTTCATACTCACTGTCATAAACCTTGAATTGGGCATGTTTTAATATATCCAACAGTATTTTGCTTTCTTCATCGGTATATGTCAATCGGTCGGGCGTACGCCGTGCGCCGTCTTTCGTCATAAATGTTTTTGCAGTAGCCACATCGCCGGAATAAAAGGCGGTAAAAAATTGCTTTGCCACGCCTTGGGGCGAACTTGAGTTTGAACTGCAAGCACAAGATAACAATATTGTCATTATTATCATTGCGTAGAAATCTATTTTTCGTTTCATCTGTGATTATTATTATAGTTATTAAATATTTGACCATTAAACTGAAGATTACACTCACATTTTTGGCGGAATTTTGTACCTAAAATAAATCCAGCATTGCATTTCGGACATTTGTGCATCAAAATAGCGTTCTCTTTTTTGAGAGTGTTTTCACAAAACCTTGCATCTGTGGGGTTTTGAAAACTACATTTTTGACATTTCATAATCTTATCCTATTTATGCGTTAGCCGAAATTATTACAATTATCCAAAAAACTACCGTGCAGACAATTGACCAAATCAAACTGTTCCGTGAGCGTTTTGATAACTGTTTAGCCGCTTCCACATCGCCGTTCAAATACAGTTTTTTAATTCGACCCGCCCAAAAGATTTCCGGAAGCGTGATGATAAGCCCCAGCGGCACAATGCACAAGATAAATACGACAATGGACTGCCATTGATAAGTTTCGGGCATTGTATCGGGCGGTGGCGGTGGGACAAATCCCTGCACAGCAATTTTTCCACCGTCAATCGGGCAGAATTTTGAGCCGTCGGTGTATTCGCGTCCGCATTTTACGCATTTGGGCGTTTGCGGTACGGGAGACACTAACTTTGTGCCGTCCCTGTCGCAGAATTTTGCATCTGCCGGAAAAACCTTACCGCATTTCGGGCATTTGAGCGCCGCAATAATTTCCGGCTCAAGACGGTTGCCTCAGTTTTCACAAAACTTTGCGTCTGCATTGTTTTCTAAATTACATTTTTTACAAAGCATACTCTATGTGTGTAAATGGTGTAAGTTATAACTATAATAAATAAACCAAATGACTGAAAACAAAAGCATTAATATCGATACAGATAAACCTGTAATTGCAGTACTTCGAGGCTTTTTAAATAATCCTGCAAATGAAACTCCAATACCAAGGAAACACATCAAAATGCCCATTAAGATAAATCCATCAACCCCAAAGCCAGTCTCTGATTGTATCACTTGGTCATAAGACATACCTTTATAGTAATCAGAACCATCCGAATGTTGAGAGTATCGTGAAACGTATGCAAACACTATTGAGCAAAGTATTACTGCAATTACTAAATATATAGAAGTCAATATGGACAGAATTAATCCACACAAGCCACAGAAATTTTTTTGAAAAAAACGGTAAATTTTATTATAGTTTTTTACCGGTTGTTCTTTTAACTCTGTTCCACAGTTTATGCAAAATTGAGCGTTACCATTGTTCTGAAAATTACATTTTTCACAATTCATCATCTTTCTATTTTTAATTGATATTTAAAAACCTACAATAAATTTCGCAAATATTCCTGCAAGCAAAAACAGAATGGCAAGTCCACCTGCATATCCGGCAATCTTGCTACCAACTTCGCCCATCTTATCATCGTCGTCGACAAGCACTTCGCCTATAAATTTAGCCAATCCCGACAATACAATTGCAGTAATTATCCAGCCCATACAGCCATATCTAAGGTAAAGAAGAAACATATTGAATTTACCCGTAAACATTCCTCCAATTTGCATGGCTCCACTCGAAAAGAAACTCATTATAATATAGAGGTCAATAAGCGCTGCAAGAATCGCCAAAACAAGATAAATTATTCCTGTTGCTTTTGAATTTATAAGTTTCTCAACATCTACATTCTTAGCAAAGGAAGAAATAATCTCTTTAATTCTATTGGCAATACCGTCAGTACTGTTTCTCAATGCTTCCGGGACTACTTTTCCGCCATCAATCGGGCAAAATTTTGTATCGGCAGGATATTCCCTGCCACATTTCACACAGCGCGGTATTAACTTGTCGGGCGACACCAATCTTGAACCGTCCGCATCACAAAATTTAGTACCTGTTGGGAACATTTTGCGACATTTCGGACACGAGGGAATTTCAAGAACCTCCGCTTCGAGGTTAAGACCGCAGGTTTGACAGAATTTTGTGCCTAACGTAAATTCTGCACTGCATTTAGGACATTTGTATTTCATCAGTTATTATTGAATTATTTCTAAGAACGTTTATATTTCATTCTACGAAATCAAATTACATTCCGGGCATTTTTGTAATCGGTATAAAAAGCGGCGTCCGATGTTTTGAATTTCACGATAAGTTTGTCCAAGCCGTCGTAGAGGATGGAATCCGCTTCGGCAAAGGCTTTTGCCAGATTGCCTGTGTACTGTTTCTTTTCCACGATGACGCCGCGCGGCTGGGCGAGCGCCGCCTGAAAGTCGGCAATCGACTGTTCCAGTTCGCTGCGGAGCGATTCGTCCACGCCATACGCTTCCAGTTCGTTAGCGTGCCGGTTCATTTCGGCGGCGAGGGAGCGTGCCGTTGCAATGGCTTCAACGTCGTGCATTCGGTAAAGCGTGTTCTTGTTGATGTCGGTTTTCACGAGCAGATCGTTGTTTTTCGTCTTGAAAGCGTACCTGTACATCAGTCCGGCGACCGTTACCGCGGCTTGCACCATCTTTGTTTCCAGTTCGTTCCTGGTTTGCGACGCGCCTTTGGATGAGGTGTCCGTCTGCCGCAGGGCTTCTTCGTCAATCACGCCCAGGATGTCGCGCAATTCGCCCACCGCATCCGTGAAAGCGGGAATATGCCCGTATGTGCTTTCGTACTTTAGGCACGTATTGTACGTGCTCTGATACATGTTTCGTTTAGCAATCTGTCTGTCATTCATGACTTTAAAATTTATATTTATTAATAAACCAGATAAAATTGTTTCGCAAAGATAGAAATTATTTTTTAACTGATAATGACTGTTTCAAAACAAAGGCAATTTTCTCTGAAACAATCACTTTTTACACTCCGACAATCGACACTTACACTCCGGCAATCGGCATTTACATTCGGGCAATCGGCATTTACACTCCGACAATCGACACTTACACTCTGACAATCGGCATTTACACTCCGACAATCGACACTTACACTCCGACAATCGGCATTTACACTCCGGCAATCGGCACTTACATTCGGGCAATCGGCATTTACATTCGGGCAATTGACATTTACATTCGCACAATTGGACTTATTCTCGCACAATTGCCGCTTATATTGACACAATTAAACAGCACGTTCCGTAGAAAGTATCTCCTGCCCGCCCGCATCCATTCAGGTTTCCATGACGTTTTACAAACGTATCGTACAGTGCATTGAGCAAATCCGTAAAAATCCTGTGTTATTCGTGTGCAAAAACATTCAAGCAAATCACAGCTCGGACAGTGTTGGAGAAAGAAAGTAAAACGAAAACATTCGTGCTTCGCATGGATACAGACACAAAAAATAAAAAAAGTTCATGATTTTTTTTGTGAAACAATAAAAACTTATTACCTTTGCGGCGCAAAAAGTTAAGAATTGATGAAAAATCTAAACATAAACGGACTAATTATTATTATTCTCTTGTGCATGACAAGTTGAAGCGAGTTCGGTATGTTTATCTGAAATAACTAAAATAAAGCCTTTCTCGCTTCGCGCGGGGAGGCTTTTTCGTTAAGAGTCGGATTTTTTAATTAATAGCAGATATATTTTAAAATTTTATATATGGACAAATTATTTATTTTTGATACGACGCTGAGGGACGGAGAACAGGTTCCCGGTTGTCAGTTGAATACAATCGAAAAGATTCAGGTATCTCAGGCTCTTGAAAATCTGGGAGTTGATGTGATTGAAGCAGGTTTTCCGGTATCCAGTCCGGGCGATTTCAATTCAGTGGTTGAAATCTCAAAGGCAGTTACGTGGCCTGCTGTCTGTGCGCTGACACGTGCTGTTGAGAAAGATATCGAAGTGGCTGCCGAAGCCCTGAAGTACGCCAAGCGCAAACGGATTCATACCGGTATCGGCACTTCGCTCTATCATATTCAATACAAGTTTCATTCAACGCAGGAAGAAATTTTGGAACGTGCGATTGCCTGTACGAAATACGCAAAGCAGTTTGTGGAAGATGTGGAATTTTACTGCGAAGATGCGGGACGTACCGGTAATGAATATCTTGCGCGTGTCGTGGAGGCGGTTATCAAAGCGGGTGCAACGGTGGTAAATATTCCGGACACGACAGGTTACTGTTTACCGCAGGAGTATGGTGAAAAAATAAAATATCTGTTTGAAAATGTGAATGATATACATAAAGCGATTATTTCCACGCATTGTCACAACGATTTGGGTATGGCGACGGCGAATACGGTTGCAGGCGTTCTGAATGGTGCGCGGCAAGTAGAAGTTACGATAAACGGTATCGGTGAACGCGCCGGCAACACTTCGCTCGAAGAAGTTGCCATGATTTTGAAAAGTCATAAGGAAATCGGCATTGACACGAACATCAATACGCGCAATATTTATCCCATAAGCCGCATGGTATCAAGCCTTATGAACATGCCGGTGCAGCCGAACAAGGCGATTGTCGGACGCAACGCATTTGCACATTCTTCGGGAATCCATCAGGACGGCGTTTTGAAAAATGTACAAACGTATGAAATTATCAATCCGCAAGATGTTGGTATTGACGAAAATAACATTACTCTGACGGCTCGAAGCGGTCGCGCTGCGTTGAAACATCGTTTTCAGGTATTGGGCGTTGAACTTTCGCAGGAAAAATTGGATAAAGTGTATGAAGAATTTCTGAAACTGGCTGATCGCAAGAAAGATATAAACGATGACGATATTCTCTTGCTGGCAGGAAAAGACCGTACCGAATCACAGCGCATCAAGTTGGAATACTTGCAGGTAACGTCGGGTGTGGGCGTGCGACCGGTGGCGAGTCTGGGTCTGGATATTGCGGGCGAGAAATTTGAGGCAGCCGCTTCGGGAAACGGTCCTGTTGATGCGGCAATTAAAGCCCTGAAACAGATCATCCATCGCCAAATGACGATACAAGAGTTTTTGATTCAGGCAATTAACAAAGGGAGCGACGATATGGGGAAAGTCCACATGCAAGTTCGGCACAATGGCATAAACTATTATGGATTTTCCGCAAACACCGACATCATCGCCGCCTCCGTAGAAGCATATATTGATGCGATTAACAAATTTGTGAAATGAAAAAAATGTATTTCAAAAAAATAATAGAATCCATGACGGGAAGCCGGGATAAATGTAACAAAAATTAGAAATATTATGACGACATTATTTGAAAAAATTTGGGACAAACACGTTGTTTCGAGGGTTAAAGACGGTCCCACCCAGTTGTACATTGATAGAATGTACTGTCACGAAGTAACCAGTCCGCAGGCATTTGCAGGGTTGCGCAACAGAGGATTAAAAGTATTTCGTCCGCAGCAAATCACTTGCATGCCCGACCACAACATTCCGACACTTCATCAGGAACAACCGATTGCCGACCCGATTTCCAAAAATCAGGTCGATACTTTGGACAGAAATGCCCGCGATTTCGGCGTCAATTACTATCCGATGGGACATTCCAAAAACGGTATTATCCACGTTGTAGGTCCTGAAAACGGACTTTCTCTACCGGGTATGACGATTGTTTGCGGCGATTCGCACACCTCCACGCATGGCGCTATGGGCGCCGTGGCGTTCGGTATCGGCACTTCGGAAGTGGAAATGGTGCTGGCTACGCAATGCGTGTTCCAGTCGCGCCCCAAAACGATGCGCATTTCCATCAACGGAAAACTCGGCAGATGCGTTGGCGCTAAGGACATTGCGCTTTACATCATCTCAAAAATCGGTACGGGCGGCGCTACCGGCTATTTTGTAGAATATGCAGGCGATGCCGTGCGGTCACTCACGATGGAAGGTCGTTTCACGCTTTGCAACCTTTCTATCGAAAGTGGTGCGCGTGGTGGAATGATTGCGCCCGACGAGACGACATTCGAATATATCAAAGGGCGGGAATTTGCCCCCAAAGGCGCGGAATGGGAGAAACAACTCGCTTATTGGCGCACGCTGAAAACCGATGACGGCGCAAAATTCGACAAGGAAATTGAGTTCTGCGCCGAAGACATTGAACCGATGGTAACTTACGGCACCAATCCCGGTATGGGTATGGGTATAACGGAAACAATCCAGGCGCCTCCAAGCCCCTCCGAAGGAGGAGATGTTGCAGCCGGCATTTCTTTTCAAAAATCTTTGGACTATATGGGTTTCCATGCGGGAGAAAAACTTTTGGACAAACCGATAGACTATGTATTCATAGGCAGTTGCACCAACGGTCGCATTGAAGATTTCCGCGCGTTTGCCGATTTTGTAAAAGGCAAAAAGAAAGCCGAAAATGTCGTTGTGTGGATTGTACCCGGCTCGTGGGCGGTGGATAAACAAATTCGCGAAGAAGGTTTGGATAAAATCCTGGCCGATGCGGAATTTGAAATACGCCAACCCGGTTGCTCGGCATGTCTTGCAATGAATGACGACAAAATTCCCGCAGGCAAATACGCCGTCAGCACCTCCAACCGCAACTTTGAAGGGCGGCAGGGACCCGGCTCGCGCACGATTCTTGCAGGACCACTGGTGGCGGCAGCAGCGGCTGTTACAGGGAAAATCACCGACCCGCGTGAATTTTAGAA
>JAISRS010000558.1 GCA_031273485.1 Prevotellaceae bacterium | reverse complement strand
CGCCGATAGCCTTCACTGAAGCGCAAAGAGATTTTGTATCATTGACCTACCGTCTTAATTTGAAATATGATATCAGCGCATCTTCAAACGTTTACGCCGGATATGCCAAAGGACGGCGTCCGAATGTACTGCAATTTAACTCAACCCAGCTCGAAATAATGAATGCCGAAAAAGTTCACAGCTTCGACGCCGGATTCTTATGGACTGCACAACAACGGTTCTGGTTCGACATGGGCGTTTTCTATCAGCTCTATAACGATTTTCAAACAGGCAAGTGGATAGCAGGAAACTATTTAACCGACAATGCCGGAAGAGCAACCTCCTACGGAGCGGAAATTACCGCTAAAGCCGCCCTGTTGAAATATCTCGAAATTTTCGGAAACTATGCCTACATTCACGCTCGTTTCAATGACGAAGACAGCGACGGCAACAGGCAGGAATATGCGGGAAAAACCTTCCGCATGACGCCCGAAAACAGTTTCTCCATAGGTTTCAATGCCAAAATAGACGTCTTCGGTAATTTGCAGATAGCGCTTACGCCCACATATTCGTGGAAAAGTCATATATGGTTCGACGATTCCAACGATGCGGTACCGGAAAACCCGTCGCTTGCCCGACTGGAACAGGATGCTTTCGGATTGCTGAATGTAAATCTTGCCTTTAGACTTCACAATCCGGGCTTGACTCTCTCCGTATTCGGAACAAACCTGACGGACGAAAAATATATCATCGGCGCCGGCAATACGGGGATGATGTTCGGCGTACCGACTTATGTACCGGGACTGCCCCGCATGTTCGGAGCAAGATTGACATGGAAATTCGCCTGTAAAGATTAGATGACAGCCCCCCTATCCCCCCAAAAAGGGGGGAACAGACGGGGCAGAAAGAATTATGAAATTCGTGTAATTGTCTGAACCTTGATTAAAGGATTGAAGGATTTTTACCGTCGTAGAAAAAATTCGTGTTAATTCGTAAAAATCCGCAGGATTTTAATTCGTGTTAATTCGTAAAAATCGGCGACAAAAAAATTCGTGTAATTCGTGGATAAAAAAATTCGTGGAAATGTCTGATTAAAGGATTAAGAGATTTTCAGGATTTTTACCGTCGTAGAAAAAATTCGTGTTAATTCGTAAAAATATGCAGGATTAAAATCCGTGTAATTCGTGTAATTCGTGGATAAAAATTCATAAAAATCCGCAGGATTTTAAATTCGTTTCAGTTGTTTAATTCGGTGACAAAAAGATTAATTCGGTGACAAAAATAAGATGACAAAAATAATTCGTGGTTTTCCGTTGTTTACGGTTGGCGACTTGCAGTTTGATTCGTTGGACTTGAAAGTTGCCATTCTTAGTCGGGGGATTAATGTTGATGAAGAGATATATTCGGCGTTTGAGAGAAATTACCGATTGTCGCGTCATCCTCGCAGTTGTAATACAATGTTGCTGAACGGAGAAGTTTCGGTTTCTCTGGCTCGCACCGATTTGGCGACGCCGTTTCGATTAGTTGTCAGCGACGGGCGACCGGTGATAACCCACAACGGGCGTTTTGTTACGGAGATTGAGTTTCCACGACAAACCCTGTTTTACGAACAAAAGACCTCGAATGGTATTCCTTTCGGCGATTTGGCGGTTATTCAGGGCTGGGACATGCTGGCTTTTGCCTGTCTGTGGTTGTGCGACATCGCCCAATCGGGCAGACCCTGCGGTTTTTGTCATACCGGACAGTTGTCCGCGCCCGAACATACTGTTTCCGACATGATTGAAATAATACGATATGCAGTTGAAAACGACCCTCAGACAAAGATACTTCAAATGACTGCCGGTTCGACTTTCAGTCCGGAAACGGAAATCGACCGGTATGTGGAGATTCTTAAAGCTATCGACCGTGAAACAGGGCTTTCCAAAGTCCCTACAATCATCTACCTGACGCCTCCTTCCGACATGCGCCGCCTTGACCGGCTTTTTGATGCGGGCGTCGATCAAATTGCCTGTGATATGGATATTTGGGATGAAGCGCTGTTCACGAAAATCTGCCCCGGCAAAGCACAATTCACAACCCGGCAACGTTATCTTGATGCATTGCTTTACATAGCCGAACGTTTTGGCAGGAACCGTGCCTGCTGCGTGTTTGTTGCCGGATTAGAACCGGTTGAAAGTCTGATTGAAGGCGAAACATTTCTTGCCGAACATGGAATTGTGCCTCTTCCGTCGCCACTGATGCCCTTTGGAATCAGTGGGAAACTGTTGAATGAAACATCGGCGGCGGATATTGATTATTTTCGGATTGTGAAGCGGGAAACAGCGAAACTGTATAATAAACATCAATTAATTGTCCCCGGAACTTATGGTTCGGACGTATGTCTTAGTCGCGACATTTGGTTGCGACGCGAAATGCTTGCAAATTAAATGAAACATCTAATTATATTAATTAAAAATGAATCAAATACCCTCATCGCTGTCGGCTAATCGACGAAGCGTTTACATAGCAGTTGCGGCAATGTGCATGGTCGCAACCTTCCCCGGTCGCACACACGGACTTGGGCTGATTACCGAATCCATTTTGCAGGATTTGGCTTTAGACCGCACAATTTATGGATACTACAACCTTTGGGCTACATTAATCGGCGCTCTGTTTTGTATCCCGATAGGTTCCATGCTCGACCGTTCCGGTTGTCGGAAAGTATTGTCGACAGTCTTGTTGGGACTTGGAATTTCGGTAATTTGCATGAGTATGGTGCAAAGTAAATTACTGTTTTTCATTTGTCTGGTTTTGACGCGCGGATTCGGACAAAGCGCGCTTTCGGTAGCAAGTATTACATTAATCTCCAAATATTTTCCCAAAAGTAAATTAGGCTACTCGATGGGCATCTATTCTGTGTTGACTTCCGTTTTCTTTATGTTGGCTTTTTGGGCTATGGGAGCGGCTTTGGAGAATATAAGTCCGTGGACAATAGGTTTTACCGGCAATGATATTGTGTTGCCTGCATGGAGAATTGCCTGGTGCGGTCTTGGGCTTATTTTACTTTTCGTTTGTGTTCCTACAGTCTTGTTCTGTGTGCGTTCCCGACACACGATTCAGGGAGAAGAAAAGGAATCCGGTCAAGAAAATTCGGTTGAACCTGACGGGATTCCGTTTGCTCGCGCCATTCGCACGCCGTCGTTCTGGATATTTGGACTTTCGATTTCGTTTTTCGGATTAGTCAGTTCCGGCATAGGTCTCAACAACGAAGATATTTTGTCGGAACGCGGCTTTGACGTAAAAATGTATCATTTTTTGATGATTCTTCCGCTTCCGTTCGGTCTGTTGAGTAATTTGGCAATAGGCTACCTTGCGCGTTACGTCCGGATTACTTATTTATTGATATTCTCTTTGTTTTTTACCGGACTGGCTAAATTCCTGTTTCCGTTTATCCAAACGCCTGCACAGGTTTATGCCTACACCATTGTTTTGGCTGTGGCAGGCGGCGGACTTAGCGTTTTGTTTTTCATAGCCTGGGCGCATATATTCGGACAGCGTGATGTCGGCAAAATTCAAGGCGTTGCGCAAATGATGAGCGTATTTGCTTCGGCTTTGGGACCCATTTTCTTTGCATATTCAAAAGAATGGACAAACTCTTATACCCTCGCATTTTATATCAGCGGCGTATTAACTATCCTCTTTGCCGTGTCCGCATGTTTTATAAAGACGGAAAAAACGATGAATGATGAACGATGAACGATTCTGCGTGGAAGGCGACCTTGACAGGCATAACCGTCAAGCTAAGAACGATAACACTCTGTAACAAAGTCGTAAGTCCCTGCGGATAGAGAGCGCAAAAGATTTAGCCCAATTTCGGAACGGGTGTACGACAAAACTCACTGTCGCAGCGTCACAAACCGATTCAAAATATTTTGCAGAGGGGTTTGTTACGCCGCAAACACCTCCGAAAAGTTTTGCAGAGGGGTTTGTTACGCCGCAAACACCTCCGAAATGTTTTGCAG
>JAISRS010000495.1 GCA_031273485.1 Prevotellaceae bacterium | reverse complement strand
GATTAAACGGAAAAATACAACGATTTATATCCAACAACTACGGCATGAGAGATAAAGATTTTGCCCTCTATCGGGTCGCCGGGTATTTTTCATAGCACCTCAAAAAAAGAATTAACCATAATTTTTTAGGGCAAAACGATATAGCAGTACATTTTTTTGACTATTACGAAAACTATACCGGATCTTTTATGCCGAAAGATTTTTTATTGTCGGGTCGTATGCTACTGGCACAGACCTCCCATTATCAGAATAAAAAGAAACGATTAATTATTGCTCGTAAATTTATTGAGGGAGCGGCTTATAATATGTTGAAAAACCTACAATATTATAACCGCAGGGGAAAAGATATGGAAACGCTGATGGCGCTTATTGGTAAATACACGGAAAATATTTCCCAAGCTGCCGCTGTGGATGAGTTAATGGGGCTTGAAGGAAACATCCGTCAAACCTATTATGAGGCATTTAATCTGATTATAAATGATTTTGAAATGGGAAGCCGTACAAAACAGCCTCCACAAAACGAGGTAAACGCATTGATATCATTTGGAAATATGATGTGTTATACATCCTGCCTTCGAGCGATTCATCAAACGCAACTCAACCCAACAATCAGCTATTTACACGCACCCGGTGTAAGGCGCTTTTCATTGGCATTGGATATGGCTGAAATATTCAAGCCTATAATCGTTGACCGGGTTATATTTAAGGTACTAAATAAAAAAGAAATACAGGAAAAACATTTTGACCGTCGTTTAAATAAATGCGTGTTAAATGAGTCAGGCAAAAAAATCTTTGTCAAAGAAATAGATGAAAGATTAGGGGAAACTATTCAGCATCGTTCATTGAAGCGAAAAGTAAGCTATAAACATTTGCTTCGTTTGGAATGTTATAAATTAGCTAAACATTTATTAGATATGGAAGAGTATAAACCATTTAAAATGTATTGGTAAATGTATGTTATTTTGCTCTATGATTGTGGAGAACGGCGTGTAGCAAAAATGTTGAAGTTATGCCGTAAATACTTGAATTGGATTCAAAATTCTGTTTTTGAAGGTGAGATAACAGAAGTAAAATTAAGAGAATTAAAATTCAAAGCCAAAGAAATCATGGATAAAGAAACCGATAGTTTGATTATCTTTACAAGTCGGAGTGAAAAATGGTTGGAGAAGGAAATCATTGGGCATGAACGTTCTCCGGTAGATACATTTCTTTAGGACAAATGTCGATGTATTTTAATTCAAGGAGAAAAAATGGTATTCACTCCCCATTTCGTTCTTTGACGTATTGATAATGAGTATAATAACATAATTGTCGATATCCCAGCAAAAAAATACGATTGGATATCGACAACTTTTATTCCCAAAAATAAGAATATTTGTATACATAAACATCTAAAAATCAACTATTATGTTTCACTACATTAACGCGTAATCGACCAATTTTGTTGAATTGAAATGAGGTAGCGGTCGTCATCCGCTCCTTTTCTTCGTCCGTAATCGACCAATTTTGTTGAATTGAAATACGGTACGGTAGAGGTCTCTCCCGCTAAGGATAAATGTAATCGACCAATTTTGTTGAATTGAAATGAAGGTACGTTGTGGCTTAACATAGGCGATTCATACGTAATCGACCAATTTTGTTGAATTGAAATGAAGCAGCCGTTATAACCCAAAAATGTAATCAATACCCGTAATCGACCAATTTTGTTGAATTGAAATGATATATTGAGTATAGCGGTGAAACGGAGCCACCCGTAGCGCACCAAACGGAGCCACTTGTTAAAGTAATCGCGGGTCGTTTTTTTTGTCTGGCAGAGAGGGTAAACTGTACTTGATATTTTTCGTTTCCAATTATTGGAACGTGGTTACTCCGTCCGTCAAATCTCAAGGGAGTTGAAAATGGGGCGCAATGTGGTATCGGTTTACCTCAAACGTGTGGAAAGTTCGGCAAAAAGCCATAGCGAACTTCTGAGTATGGATGATGGGTGTATTTGCAACACAAACGCAATACGGCAAAATAAAAACGCTTGACAGTCAATCGACTATCAAGCGTCTATGCGGTATGGACGGGACTATCACCTATAGTATCATAAAAAATCATTTGCTATCAATTATCTGTTTATAAACAGGTTATTACAAAGTTATTTTAAATGGAATATCTCGAAATATATTTGGATATATCAAAAATTGGGTGTAATTTTGGGTGTGAATTTTGGGCGATTTTTGCCACAAAAATTTTGAAACGATATGAATATTAAGAGAAACATCATTTTCACGCTTGAGAGCCGGAAGAAAAACGGCGTTCTGATTACGGATAACGTACCTATTCGTATGCGGGTTATCTTTGGCGGTCAACGGATAGACTTCAGTACCGGCTACCGGATTGACGTGCCCAAATGGGATGATGAAAAACAGCGTGTAAAAAACGGTTGTACAAATAAACTCAAACAAAGCGCATCGGAAATCAATGCAGACTTGTTGATGTATTACACTGATATTCAAAATATATTCAAAGAATTTGAGGTTCAGAATGTCCTGCCATCGCCGGAAAGCCTAAGAAAATCTTTTGCCAATCGACACAAACAACCGGAAACAGAACCCGAAGTGATAGAAGGAAAGCCTAAAATCCTTTTCAATGCTGCCTTTGACGAGTTTATCAAGGAATGTGGCAGTCAAAACAGTTGGGGAAGTGCCACATATGAAAAATTTAAAGCGGTACGCAATCATTTGAAAGCGTATGATGAATATCCCAGCTTTGAAAAATTAGATGATGAGTGGTTTTCGGGCTATATGGGTTACCTGCGGAAATTGGATATGCGCAACAATACCATTGAAAAACAGATCAATTATCTGAAATGGTTTTTGCGCTGGTCGGTTAAGAAAGGATACAACGAAAATACAGTTTTTGATTCCTACAAACCCAAATTGAAAAATGCACCAAAAAAAGTTATTTTTCTGACATGGAAAGAATTAAATCAATTGCGTAATTTTCAGATACCTGAAACAAAAAAATACCTTGAGCGTGTCCGGGATGTGTTTCTGTTTTGTTGTTTCACTGGGTTAAGACATTCGGATATTTACAATCTCAAACGTAGCGATGTAAAGGAAAATCATATTGAGATTACCACCATTAAAACAGTGGATAATCTGATTATTGAACTGAACAAACACAGCAAAACCATCCTTGACAAATACAGGAATGTTGCTTTTGAAGATAATAAAGCCTTGCCGGTCATATCTAATCAGAAAATGAATGACTACCTGAAGGAACTCGGCGAACTGGCTGA
>JAISRS010000480.1 GCA_031273485.1 Prevotellaceae bacterium | reverse complement strand
TAGCGGTGACACCATTTTTGATAAATATTTTTTATAACTAATTGATAAAGACGCCAAATTTTTGCAAAACTGTCAAAAAGTGTGTCAATCTTATTTCCTTTAGGTCAGGAACTCTGAGACTGCAAACACCTCTGCAAAATATTTTGAAACGGTTTGTGACGCCGCGACATGCTCCATCCGGAAGGACAGTATGCTCCGTCTGTTTCCTCTTGGGGGATAGGAGGACTTCCTTTAATTATGGTTCAGACAAATCGCTAATTGTCGTTATGTACTATTATCGACTACGGATATTTTTGAATCCGGAGCCGGAAGTAAGTGTTGCGGAGGTAGAGACTGTACCGAGAATGAAATCAGGATACAGTCTTTTATGTTCTTAATATGAGTCTGTCAGCGGATTGAAGTCACACGTTTAATCATTAAATTACGGTATGGACTTCGGGAGGAGGCGGCGGCAGCACCATTTCGTTGCTTGCACCTATGCTTCTGTTGCCCACGCTTACGGAGGCGGAAACCCATTTGAAAAACTGACGGAAAGTAGCGCTGTCGGTTGTATCAAGTGAATATACTTGATTTGTGAGCAGTTCCAACGATTTCGAATCGGCTTTGACTCCTGCGGCGCAGGCGATGATACTGCCGAAATTACGCTTTTTTACTTCCGGTATAATTTGGTTATACTTTTGTATATCGGAAGGTTTACCGTCCGTCATGATAAACAGCAGCGGCATCCAGTCGCCTTTTCTTTCTGGAGTACTCAATTGCACTTCGGTATCAACTTTTTTGCATAGCATTTCGAGCGCCGCTCCTAAATGTGTAGGACCCGAATCGGGAGTTTGAATTTCGGGCAATTGCAAATTTTCCAGTTCGGTGAGGGGGATTAACTGTTTCACATCCCTGTCGAATGTAATTATGCTGATATATACCGACTCCAGCGCGAAAGGGTCTTGTCGCAGGCTGGCGATCATGGCTTCCAAGCCTACTTTTACGGATTCTATCGGTTCTCCTTTCATCGAACCGGAGGTATCCAGAAGGAGATAAACGGGCAGTCGTCTCATTGATTAGTAAAGATATTATCGGACAGTATATTGAATGCGCGGGTATATATCTCAACATCTTTATCCGAGAAACAAACCATGATGATTTTCTCGAAATCCGGATTTTCGTTAAGAAATTTCATACATTCCCGCAGTGCGATATGCGCCGCTTCCCGTTTGGGATAGCCGTATGCTCCGGTGCTGATTGCCGGAAATGCAATGACTTTTAAATTGTTTTCCAAAGCTACTTTCAGCGAATTTGAATAGCACTTCGACAACAGTTCCGATTCGTTTTGATTGCCGTCGTAATAAATCGGACCTACGGTGTGTATAACATGCTTTGCTTTCAGTTTATATCCTTTGGTTATTTTGGCTTCTCCGGTGTTACAGCCGTTTAGTAATGCACATTCGGCTTTAAGTTCTTCGCCGGCAGCCTGATGAATGGCGCCGTCCACGCCTCCGCCGCCAAGCAGGGAGGAGTTTGCCGCGTTTACAATTGCATCAACATCAAGAAACACTATGTTTCCTTTCAAAATCTCTAATCTTTCCATTAATCTGATTATTTCCAATTAAACTAACAAGTATTCTTTGGGTTATCGGGTTATCAATAAATTCCAAAGAATACAAAATCATTTTTTTTGTTTATAATTTTATTATCCCCTTTATTTTTTTGTTATGTGGGAACTTCTAAAAACCGCTTTTTCGGCGTTCAATGTCAATTTAACCAATTTTAAATCCTCATTTACTATTGTAAACTCCGGCTTAAAATCTTGTCTGCCTCGAAAAATCAAGTTTTTAGAAGTTTCCATTTGGTAATAGCTACTTCTGCCCTTATGCGGGGATATTATTTTTTTCCCGTCTAAAATATTTTACACAACTATATTGACTTCCGGCGGCGGCGGCGGTAATTCGTTCAGTCCGCCTACTTCTACTCCGCTGGCTTCTATTTTCTGGCTTCCTGTGCTGACAGAGGCTGAAACCCATTTGAAAAATGCTTTAATAGTAGCGCTGTCGGCGGTATCCAATTGTACCACAATTTCGGTAATTTGTTTAAGCACATTTGTATCTGCCGACTGTCCGGCGGCGCAGGCTACTACTACTCCTGTTTTTCGTTTTTTAAATTCCGCCAAGCCCTTCTGCCAATTGTCGGTAGGACTGCCGTCGGTCATCAAGAAAACCAAAGGTTTCCAATCGCCCTTAACCTCCGCCGTTGTTTTGGTAACTTCGGAATCGATTTTATTTGCAAGCAAAGTCAGCGCGTCGCCCAGCGCCGTTGCTCCGGACGCTTTAATTTCGGGCATTTGAAACATTGACAATTCGGTTAATGCAACAAGTTGTTTTGCCGAGCTGTCGAAAGTTATCACACTCAAAAACGCGGTTTCAAGAGCATAAGGGTCTTGCCGCAAAGTGGAAATCAATACCTGAACGCCATTTTTCACTGCTTCTATGGGTTCGCCGGTCATTGACCCCGAAGTATCCAATAGTAAATATACCGGTAATCGTCTCATAATATATTAGTTTATTGGGGAATTTCTAAAAACTTGATTTTTCAGGGCGGTCAGGATTTTTAAACCGGAGTTTACATACAGTAAATGAGGATTTAAAAATTGATCAAATTGACATTGAACGCAGAAAAAGCAAGTTTTAGAAGTTCCCATTATTAATTTATTTAACGTATGAACTTGTAATTCGCTGAATAGTTTGTCCAAGGAAGGAGTCTTCAAATGCATCGCCTATTGCATTAAATTTCCATTCTCCGCCTTTTTTGTAGAGTTTGCCCATAATCAGGGAGCGTTTGCCTCTGTATTGTGGTTCCGCCACTACGTTGTATTCGGCATATACGCTTTGCACTTTAGTTGGAGTGCCTTCATACATGCGGATTTTGGCGTATGGGATTTGGGAAAAGTCTTCCTGTCCCACATTGTTGAGGAAGAAGAAGATTTGTTCTACTTCGGGTTTCAACAGTGTAAGGTTCACGGATATAATTTCATTATCCAAACCATCGTCGCCGCCCTTGTCGCCTTCCAAATCGTCGCCGGAATGTTTCAGAGCGTTGTTGTTCGACACGAGTTTGCCTGCCGATAATCCGAATTGCGCCAGAATTTCCGGTTTATAGAGCGGCGAATACAGATGGTCGCAAATTTGCCGATTTGAGTTATACATCACACAACTTAAATCCAAATCGACGTCATGTGATTTTGTGACCGTTTTTCTGCTTAATCCCAAAAATCCCGCAGATTCTGTTGTTTGATATTCAATTGCGCCCCAGTTTACGCCTACGCAGAACTCTGTTAATTTATTTCCATTACTTTTTTCCAGATTTATTTTCTGTCCTTTTTCTAATCTAATTGCCATAATATTATGTTTTTAATTATATTTATTTAAATAATCTTCCAATCCGCCTTTTTGACCGACGCCAACGGCTTCAAATTTCCATTCGTCTTTCCGTTTATATATGCGACCAAATTCTACGGCTGTTTCTATGGAGAAATCCTCTTCCAGTTCATATTTCAGGATTTCTTCGCCTCCGTCGGGATTATATATTCTGATAAAGGAATTGTGTACCTGTCCGAAATTTTGGTTGCGTTCCTGTGCATTGTGTATGGTTACCACTATGCAAATTTCCGCTGCATTGGGGCTTATGCACGATAGATCAACTTTGATGCTTTCGTCGTCGCCTTCGCCTTCTCCGGTTAAGTTGTCGCCGGTGTGTTCAACCGCTCCGTCGGGCGATTTGAGATTGTTATAGAAGATGAAATATTCGTCGGATAATATTTTTTTGTTTTCGCCGAGTACGAAAACCGAAGCGTCCAGATCGAATGCTTCTCCTGTGGTTGATGAGTTTGCGTCCCAGCCTAAACCGATTACGAATTTAGGTAGTTTAACTTCTACTCTCTGACCTTTTTCCAAATTAATTGCCATGATAGTTATTTATTTAATGATTTTACAATTATTTACTTCCTGCAGTCCATTTCATTCCCCAGTTGTAGGCTTTATCGCAATCGCCATGTCCTGTGTGGAAGGAAACGAGTTTTTTTACTGTGATTGAGTTGTTTTTGTCGAACAGAATTTCGGCGATTGCACAAAAATTCCGTGTGCTGTATTGTTTTCCCATTTCGACTGCTATTTCGGGGTTGTTGGGTATTTTGACAGTTACCACAGCGTTGGTTTCCGTCCATTTTGCCGCGCCTTCGTAAATAAAGCAATATACAACAATTCGTTTTAAATCCGTCAGACCTTTGGGATTGACCAGTATATTTTCGCCGTTTCCGGCACCGGAGCGGTCGTCGCCGGTGTGCCAAATCCAGGGCGCTCCGGTGTATCTTCCCTGTTTTGTGGGCGCGTCTTTGGGACCGCCTTGTCCATGTGCAAATTGCAGACCGTCGATAACGGATTTTTGTCCGTTGTTCAGGCAGTAGAAGCATCCTAAATCCAGGTCGATTGCCGAATTTCCTTTTAACAAAGTTGACCAGAATCCTTTTTTAGGGGGTTCTTGCGTCCAATTTAAATTGATAACAATTTCCTGCAACAGTTCGTTGCCTTTTGTGAGGTCTATTTTGTGACTGTCGCCTTGTTTTTCAAGAGTAATTTTATTTAAGTTAATTGCCATGATGTATTAATTTTTAAACATATTTATCTACAAAATATTGTAATCCGCCTTTATAGCCGATTCCCATAGCTTCGAACTTCCATTCGCTGTTTCTTTTGTACAGACGTCCGAATTCAACTGCCGTTTCCACCGAAAAGTCTTCATCCAATTCGTATTTAGCAATTTCTTCGTTGGTTTGAAAATTATAAATGCGGATGAATGAATTTCTTACTTGCCCGAAATTTTGTTTACGGGTTTCAAAATCATGGATTGTTACGGTAAATATTATTTCCTGAATTTTCGGGTCAACTTTTGTTAAATCCACCGTAAGTGTTTCATCATCGCCGTCGCTGCTGCCGCCCGTTGTGTCGTCGCCCGATGATTCAACTGCGCCGTCGGGCGATTTGGGGTTGTTATAAAACACAAAAAACTCATCTTGCGGCAGTTTTTTGTTGCCGCCAAGCATAAATGCCGAAGCGTCCAAATCAAAATCAAAACCGGAGCCATCATTTGGATCCCATCCTAAACCTACTCCCACTTTCGACAGCCCTATTTCTATACGCTGTCCTTTTTGTAAATTAATCGCCATATCGAAATATTTAATTTATTTATTACTATTTTTTTTAATTTTCATATCAAACATTCTGTTTTTACTTTCAATTTTTTTGACACCCTGAAAGTTGAAGAATGTTTATACAAAGTTGGTCGCAAATATATATCTTTTTTTTTAACCTGCAATAAAAGTTTTGAATATCATTTTTATTTATATGTGAAATTGTCTGAAATATACGTACATATAAATAAATTTTGTTTCAAACTATAATCCCGAATCTCTCGTTTTCAGTCACCGAATTACGCCGATTTTTTTTAATCACCGAATTATGCCGAATTTTTAATCCATGAATTACATGATTTTTTTGTCACCGAATTACACGATTTGGCATTACAAAAATAAATTTGGAGGTAAAAATAATAATATTTACCTTTGTCGTCGAATTGCAACCGCAATTCATATATTCGTAATTGGGAATTTCTAAAAACTTGATTTTTCAAGGCAGACAAGATTTTTAAACCGGAGTTTACCAATTGTAAATGAGGATTTAAAAATTAATAAAATTGACATTGAACGCCAAAAAAAGCAGTTTTTAGAAGTTCCCTACTTTTTGTCTTTTAAATGGACTAAATCATACGTATATATTTCATCTTCATTGGTTGTGTTTGTCGCATATAATTTGCGATATTTTTCAGATATTGCGTATGT
>JAISRS010000472.1 GCA_031273485.1 Prevotellaceae bacterium | reverse complement strand
GAGAGGAGGTCGGAGGGGAGGTTGGAGGCGAGTCCGTTTTGGACGCGAAGTATTGCCTGAGAGGCTTTTTGCAGGGCTTCGTAATGTCGTAAATTTGTCACAACTACATCCTGACTGTCGATTGCCGGTAAATTGACGGCTGTGACGAGAAAATCCTCAAGTTGATTGATATTTGTTTTGCATCGCGCCGAAATGAACAGTCTGTTGGGAATTACGTCATTCAGCAGACATTGTTTTTGTTCCGTATCCGATGGTTCTGCGGCATCAATCTTATTGAATATCACAGCAAGTTTCTTATTTTCGGTTAGAGGGAGCAATTTCTCGGCAAGCGCTTTTATGTGAGTTTCGGGCGATGTGACATCCACTATCCAGAGAACAATCTCTGCTTCGGTTATCTTTTTAAAAGTTCGGTTGATACCGAGATTTTCTATTTTATCCTCCGTGTGGCGGATGCCTGCGGTGTCGGACAGGCGGAACAGGACGCCATTGATATTGATACAATCCTCTACAGTATCGCGGGTTGTGCCGTGAATGTCGGAAACAATCGCCCTCTCTTCATTTAACAAAAGATTCAACAGGGTGGATTTTCCCGTGTTTGTTTCTCCCACTATTGCTACGGGGACGCCGTTTTTAATTGCATTTCCGGCGTCGAACGATTTGATAAGACGGTTGATTGTATGTAGAATATGTTCCGTGAGTTGAGACAACTGTTCCCTGTCGGCAAACAGCACGTCTTCTTCGGCAAAGTCGAGTTCCAGCTCAATCAGTGAAACAAAGTCGAGCAGTTTTGTTCGCAATTCGCCGAGTTTGTTACCGAATCCGCCACGCATCTGGTTAATAGCCACCCTGTGCGCCGCCGCCGAAGACGAGGCGATAAGGTCAGCCACCGCTTCCGCCTGAGAGAGATCCATTTTCCCGTTCAGAAACGCACGTTGGGTAAATTCTCCGGGCATAGCCATACGGCAGCCCTGCCTGATCAGCAAAGACATTATTCTGTGGATAATATACTGCGAGCCATGGCAGTTAATCTCCACCACATCTTCGCCGGTGTATGAGTTTGGAGATTTGAACAATACCGCCAGCGCTTCGTCAATCAATTCGTCGCCGTCCATGACGCAGCCGAAACGCATCTTGCCCGAAGCCGACGCCCTGAAATTCCCCTTACCGGGGATAAAAATTCCGGACACAATCTCCGCCGCATCTCTGCCCGAAACACGAATACAGGCAATTGCCCCGTTTCCGTGAGCCGTAGCAAGCGCCGCTACGGTATCATCATTTAGATTCAAACCATTTGCCATTAAACCGATCTGTGTATGTTCCAAATTAAAAATCTCTTCTCCGTTGCCGTCGTCATCGGATATTTACCACGCTGATAATATCGGCAAACACTCCGGCGGCAGTTACTTCGGCGCCTGCGCCATAGCCTTTTATCATCATCGGAAATTCCTTATAGCGTTCTGTTGTTATCAGGATAATATTATTGCTTCCTTCAAGTTCAAAAAACGGGTGTCTGCCGTCCACTTCCTGAAGTCCTACGGATGTTTCGCCGTTTTCGAGCGTTGCAACAAACCTTAGTTTTTTGCCCTGTTCGGCAAGCGCTTTTCTTTTGAGTTCAAACTCGACGTCCAATTTAGCCAGTTCGCGCCAGAAGTCCTCCGGCGAACCTTCAAAGCAGTTTGGGGGGATAAACAAATTTGCCCTGACATCGCTTTGTTCGATGAAATAACCTGCTTCACGCGAGAGGATAACGAGTTTTCTTATCACATCCTTACCGCTTAAATCTATTCGTGGGTCGGGTTCGGAATAGCCTGCCTCCTTAGCCATAGCCACAGCCCGACTCAACGAAATATCTTCGCTCAATACATTAAAAATATAGTTCAGCGTTCCCGACAGCACGGCTTCGATTTTCAGAATAATATCTCCGCTGTTTATCAAAGCGTTTATTGTGTTGATAATAGGAAGACCTGCTCCTACGTTTGTTTCAAACAGGAATTTCACGCCGCTTTTCCGTGCTGTTTGTTTCAGTTCCGTATAAATCTCACAGGGAGAGGACGCCGCTATTTTATTTGCCGTCACCACAGAGATATTGTGTTGCAGCAAATCTCGGTAGATATGAGATATTTCCTCGTTGGCGGTGCAATCGACAAAGATACTGTTAAACAGATTCATATTGATGATCATGTCCCTGATGATTTGCGGGCTTGAGGGTAGAACCGCTTCGTTCAGAGCGGTTTTATAATGAGCAATATCTATACCTTCTTTGTCGAAAACGCAGTGTTTGGAATTTGCCAGACCGATGATTTTAATGTTAAGCGAATTGTGTTTCAACAATGTTGGTTTCTGGCGTTGAATCTGGTCTAAAAGATTGCCGCCCACTATGCCTACTCCGGCAAGGAAGATGTTGATAACCTGATATTCGGAGAGGAAAAACGAATCGTGGATAGTGCTGAGGGCTTTTTGCAGGTTCTCCTTGTTGACCACCACCGACACATGCACCTGCGAGGCGCCCTGTGCCACGGCAATCACATTTATACCGTTACTTCCCAGGGTATTGAACAGTTTAGCGTCCACGCCCGGAGTATTTTTCATGTTTTCGCCCACGATAGCCACCGTCGAAAGGTCGCTTTGCACGGAGATTTGGTCGATTTCACCCTGTTCGATTTCTTTCTCAAATTCTTTTTTCAGAAACGATACCGCATTCCGGGCGTCGGCGTCCCTCATTCCGAGCGTTATGCTGTTTTCCGACGAAGCCTGAGCCACCAGAAAGACGCTGATGCCGTTTTTGGCAAGCGTGCGGAAAATCCGGTAGTCCACGCCGATAACGCCCACCATGCCCAAGCCCTGAACGGTTATCAGACTTGTGTCGTTGATTGAAGAGATACCCTTGATGAAGCTTTTTTTATACTGTCCGCTTTTGTCCGAAATATAGCTTCCGGGGGCTTCGGGGCGGAAGGTGTTTTTGATTTTCACCGGTATCTTTTTGTGGAATACCGGATAAATCGTTGGCGGATAGATGACCTTTGCGCCGAAATTACAAAGTTCGAGGGCTTCCACATAGCTCAGTTTTTCAATCACGTATGCGTTATCAATCACCTTAGGGTCGGCGGTCATAAAGCCGTCCACATCTGTCCATATTTCCAGCACATCTGCTCCGAGTTCCGCTGCAATAATCGAGGCGGTGTAGTCCGAGCCGCCGCGTCCGAGATTGGTTATTTCTCCGTTTGCCGCGTCCGACGATATAAATCCCGGAACTATGGCGACTCTCGGCAACTGTGCGAATGTTTCTCTAATCAACCGGTTGGTGAGGTCGAAATCCACAGTGTGACGTCCAAATTCCGCATTGGTTTTGATAAATTTACACGAATCGAACAGGGTCGCATTTAAAGCGTAACTGATGAAGAACGAGGATATTCGTTCTCCGTAACTGACAATAAGGTTGGATGTTTTCGGCGACAGGTCGCGGATGAGATATATCCCCTGAAGGATATTTCCCAATTCGTCCGACATTTTGCAGACCTCCTCAAACACAAATTCTTTTTTATCGTCCTGCACAGTTGCGTAAATCAGATTACGGTGCGTTTCCATGATTTTACGATACTCCTGTCCATATTCCGCATCGCCCTTTGATGCCAGGCGCGACACTCTGATAAGTTTATCCGTTATACCGGCAACTGCGGATACCACCACTATCACCGGCTCGTTTTCCGCTTCAATGATTTGTTTTATATTCAAAATAGTTTCCACCGAACCTACCGATGTTCCACCGAATTTCAATACTTTCATCTGTATATAATCTTTTTTCAATTGACTTCAAAACCCTCGCAATATATTTATTTTATTTGATGAACGGTTATTCGGGGAGGGGATTCCGCAATAACGGTACATTGTGATATTAAGATTCCTGCAACAAGAAAACAGGTTGAAGAATATCCGATATTTAAACAGTGATTTAATTACAATCTTTTGTAATGAGATGAGTTAATAAGCCCTTTCGGGCATAGATTCTGAAACAGGGTATATTGTAGTCATATATATCAATTTTGTGGCGCAAAGGTAATAACTTTATTAATGATTCAAAATAATCACCCCGCAATAAATGATTATTAAGTGAGATTAATCGCTTATTGCTAATGCGTTGTTAGAGGTAAAAATATTTTCAGGAACGTTTTGAACGATGAAGGATGAAGGATGAAGGGCGTTGCGCGCAACGCCCGTACGCGCAACGCCATGCAAAACGCTACACCGAACGATTTGGGAGGCGCTTTATCTGTTGCGACAGTCGCAACGATATTGCCAGTTTGGGAGCTGCCCCTTAAAGACTGTTATCAGCTACAATGGCGCTGTCTTCTTTTAAGGACTTTAAAGACCTTAAAGTCCTTAGTACCCGCTAAAAGCGCAGACTCGCCTTGTTGCAAGCGGGTTTGCAAGCTGGAAGCCTGCTTTTAGCTTCGGCGTAGCGATAGCCCGAAGGGCTGCTTGGCGACCTTTTCGTTCGGCGTAGCTGTCATTACTACGGTGCAACCAGAAATAATAGCACCTCAAAAAAAGATTTAGCCATTGAATTTGATTTGGGCTGTTGTAATGTTACAATGGCATGAATCGAATTTGCAGGAGGATTTCCAGTCACTGAAAAACATGAATCGAATTTGCAGGAGACTTTTGCGATACGGCAAAAGTATGAATCGAATTTGCAGAAGACTTTTGCGATACGTCAAAAGTATGAATCGAATTTGCAGAAGACTTTTGCGATACGTCAAAAGCATGACGGTATTTCCTCTCGTCCATCGCTCGCGCGGGTTTGTAACCCGTGCCACAGCGTCGGTTTTCCCGCTGTTACACGCAGCGATTCGGCGAACTCTCCGAGCGATTCGGCGAACTCTCCGAGCGACTCGGCGAACTCTCCAAGCGATTCGGAGAGTTCTCCGAGCGATCCTCGCTTGCGCGGGTGTTTACGCCAGACGTACGCACGTTTTCAAGCAGTCGTTTTTTAATTGCTGTTATTTTAACTCAAAGGGCGCAAAGAATTTCTTTTGCGCCCTTTGAGTTAAAATAATTTCTTTACAAAACGACATTTTGGATTACAAATCCGCGCGAGCGAGGGGAAATAGCGCTTCAAAAAAAGATTTAGCCTTGTAATGTGAATTATAAATAAAAAATATAATTTTGCCGCAAAAATTAAGCGTTATGAGCAAAAATAAGAAAGATATTATCAACGTGCATGGAACGGAAATTATTCTGTTGTCGCACCGAAAAGAAGACTGTATCTCATTGACGGATATGGCAAAATACAAGGGCATTAACGGGTTTGTTATGACGCATGGACGCCGAGTTGAAAATATATTGACTAAACGGTTACATTGCCATATAATCAAATAATCATGAAAAAGCCAAGAATATATACAACCCCTTTTGCAAGTATTTATCCGTTTTACATTGAAAAAGCGAAAAAAAAGGGACGTACGAAAGCAGATGTGGACGCCATCATTTGCTGGTTGACAGGATATAATCAACAAACATTGCAGCAACAAATTGATGAAAACAATGATTTTGAAACCTTTTTCGCACAGGCGCCGGAAATCAATCCCAACGTTTCAAAAATCACAGGTGTCATTTGCGGTTATCGAGTGGAAGAAATTGAAGACAAACTCATGCAAAAAATTCGTTATTTAGACAAGTTGATTGACGAATTGGCTAAAGGAAAAACAATGGAAAAGATTTTGAGACAATAGATTTATAAATATGGAGAATACAATGTCGAAAAACGTTAGAACAGTTGATGAATACATTGCGGGTTTTTCACCTGAAATACAAAAAACATTGAATGAAATACGAAATTTTATCAAATCGGAAGTACCTGAGGCAACCGAGAAAATATCTTATGGAATGCCTACATTTTACCTTAAAGGTAATTTAATTCATTTTGCGGCCTTTAAGGATCATTACGGGTTTTTCCCAAGCCCGTCGGGAATAGATCAGTTTGAGAAGGAACTTACCCCTTATCGTACAGGAAA
>JAISRS010000428.1 GCA_031273485.1 Prevotellaceae bacterium | reverse complement strand
ATTTTCATAACCGCAGGTCATCGACCTGCGGAAGTAACCTCCCGAACAACTGCCTGAAACGTAAGTTCGACGTAGTCAAAGGCAGGACTGACACGTAAATTGAAATAATAATAATTAGTCCTGCCTTTCAGGCAGAAGTTCGAGAGGGCTTTTCCGCAGGTCGTTGACCTGCGGTTATGAAAATTAAGCCCTTCGGGCTATCGCTACGCCGAACGAAGGGAACTCCATCCATAGCGTCTCAAAATAAGATTTAGCTGCGAAAAGCTCATTTTGTTTTTAAAACGACTTTCGCAGCCTGCGAAAAGCTCATTTTGGTTTTAAAACGACTTTCGCAGGCTGCGAAAAGCCCATTTTGGTTTTAAAACGACTTTCGCTGTATTGTCTGAACCTTAATTAAAGGATTTTCACTATTCTTGAGAGGATACTGTGAACTTGTGCTCTGCAATATCGGGCGCTAAGTATTTTAAGGACTTTAAAGACCTTAAAGTCCTTAAAGACCCTAAAAGTAACCAACAGCGGTGAATTTTTATCGCGCGCCGAATCCATCCCTTAACACGGTGAAAAACAATCCTTGAAGATAGTCTTTATAAAAAATATTTTGTGTCTTAAACAAAAAATATTAAAGGATGTTAATAAGATATTAAATTTTCAATTACCTTTGCACAAATCTTAAATAAATAAACATGAAGGCATTAATGTTTGGGTGGGAATTTCCGCCGCACATATCGGGAGGGTTAGGTACAGCATCTTACGGGCTAACAAAGGGTCTTGCCAAGTCGGGAGTAGAGATACTTTTTGTTATGCCGAAAGCCTCCGGCGATGAAGACAAAAGTATAGGGCATATTATAAATGCCAGCGATGTAGCTTCCAAAACAGACGTTTTTTTGGAAAATTACTGGACAAATGTAAATTTTCTTTCGGTCTCCTCAGGACTTATTCCCTATCTGGGATTCGAGACTTACGAACAGATGAGAGAAGAAAGTTTGCATAATAAATCGTCAGTTTCGCATTTGGGCGAAAAATACAGGTTTTCGGGCAAATACGGAGCAAATCTGATGGAAGAAGTTGTGAGATACGCAATGGTTGCCGCAACTATTGCCAAACAACAGAATTTCGACATTATTCATGCTCACGACTGGCTGACGTATCTTGCGGGAATTGTGGCTAAAAAGGTTTCCGGCAAACCCTTGGTAATACATGTTCATGCTACGGAATTTGACCGCAGCGGCGAACATGTTAATCAGGCGGTGTATGATCTGGAGAAATTAGGCATGGATGAAGCCGACGCTGTGATGGCGGTTAGCAACCTGACCCGCAATATCGTAATCTCCAAATACAATATCGACGAATCGAAGGTGTTTACCGTTCACAATGCGGTTGATTTCTCGGGACACAAAGCCTCGGAGATAAATCGCAGGGTGAACGACAAAATCGTTACCTTCCTGGGACGTATAACTTTCCAGAAAGGTCCCGAATATTTTATCGAAGCAGCGCATAAAGTCTATAAACAATTGCCCGACGTGCGTTTTGTGATGGCAGGCAGCGGCGATATGATGAACAGAATGGTTAAACGCGTCGCAAAACTCGGCATGGGCAGCAGATTTCATTTCACAGGATTTCTCAAGGGAGAAGACGTCAATAAAATGTATTCGTACAGCGATGTATATGTTATGCCGTCGGTATCCGAACCTTTCGGGATTTCGCCGCTTGAGGCAATGCGTTCGGGAGTTCCGGTGATTATATCCAACCAGTCGGGAGTGTCGGAAGTACTGAAACATGCCATCAAAATAAACTTTTGGGACGTGGATGCCCTGGCGGATTCCATTTACGCGCTCCTGTGTTATAAAGGCATCAATCAAATGATAACAAGATGCGGCTTCGAAGAAGTAAATTCCTTCAGCTGGGACGATACGGCGAAAATAGTTAAGGACATTTACGCAAAAACGCTGCAAGAACGATGAACAATGAATCATCGCTTGCGCGATTTGTAACGGGTACCAAGGTACTTAAAGACCTTAAAGTCCTTAGTACCCGTTACAAACTCGCGCGAGCGGAGAATTTGTTTAATTCGGTGACAAAAGGAAAACTCGTTGATTAAATAAAAAGATGTAATTTTACGCTTTGTTATATTTAAAAATTAATTAAAAAATAAAGTAATGGCGCTTAAATTTTCTTTCATTAAAATACGTCAGCCCAAGAGGTTTGAATATGTTCCGAGGATTTGGGACCCCGATAAGGAAGATCGGGAAAATAGATTAAAACGGATTCGGGAAGAGTTAGGTACGGTAAACGAAACATCATCGGGCAAACCTTATGTGCCTAATATAAAAGGAAGTTTCAAAAAAGAATATGAACGTAATAAAAATATCAAACCCCGACAGGCGTATCGCTTCAAAACGCGGTCGTTTCTTACGGTGATTACTGTTGGACTGTTGCTTGTGATATTTTTCTATTTTGCCAAATTGTTCCCCTATTTGTTCACGCAGGAACAAAATACACCCGAACGAATCGAAATATACGAATGATTAAATTATTACCCGACAGCGTAGCAAATCAAATTGCGGCAGGCGAAGTTGTTCAACGACCGGCATCGGTGGTTAAGGAATTGATGGAAAATGCCGTTGATGCCGGCGCTACCCAGATTACTTTAGTGATAAAAGACGCAGGACGTACGCTTGTTCAGGTGATAGATAACGGTTCGGGCATGTCGGATACGGATGCGCGAATGTCGTTTGAACGTCATGCCACTTCCAAGATTGCCGAAATTGCCGATTTAGACCGCATCAATACCTTCGGCTTCAGAGGCGAGGCTTTAGCCTCAATTGCAGCCGTGTCCGAAGTTGAATTAAAAACAAAATTGCAGGCGGAGGATTTGGGAATAAGACTGCTGATTTCCGCCTCCAAAGTCGTCTCAAGCGAGCCGGTGCAGTGTCCGACGGGCGCGAGTTTTTCCGTCAAAAATCTGTTTTATAATATCCCCGCCCGACGAAAGTTTCTCAAGTCGGACGCCTCGGAGTTGAAACATATAATCGACGAATTTCAAAGGATTGCCATCTGTAATCCTAATATCGAATTTCATTTCAGCAATAACGGAACAAAACTGTATGACCTTCCGTCGGGCAATTTAAAGCAAAGGCTTGCAGGGATATTCGGCAAAAATATCGCCAACTCGCTCATCGACGTTGGGGTCAGTACCACGGTAGCCAACGTGTCGGGATTTATCGGGAAACCGGATAAAGCCAAAAAAAGCCCCGGAGAACAGTTTTTTTTCGTCAACAACCGGTATTTCAAAAGCACTTACTACAGGGCGGCGGTGCTTAAATCCTACGAACAGTTGCTGCCTTCAAACATGTTTCCGGCGTTTTTCATTTTCTTTGAAATCAACCCTGTGAATATCGACATAAATATCCATCCCCAAAAGACGGAGGTGAAGTTTGAGAACGAAAGCGCAATATGGCAGATTATAAATGCGGTAGTGAGAGAATCATTGTCGAAATATGCCGTTGCTCCGTCGATAATCTTTGATATGGAAGGCGCTCCGAATATTCCGACGCTCGGTAAAAATACCGAAATAAAGGCGCCTGAAATCACTGTCAACAAAGAATATAATCCTTTCAAAAATGAGAGATATTCCAACTCAGCCAAAATAGACGGCTGGGAACAGTTGTATGAGGATTTTAACAGTTCGGCAAAGCCGGATTCCGACTTTTCTCTCTCTTCCACACCCGCCGACGCCGAGTCGGGGACGATGTTTAAGGAAGAAAAAAACCGCAAACGGTTTTTGCAGGTAAAAGATAAATACATAATCACTCCGGTGAAGTCGGGACTGATGCTGATTGATATTTGCAGGGCGCATCAACGTATTTTATTCGAAGGTTTTATTGCTCTGTTTCGGGAAAACGCCATTGTTGCTTCCCAAAAACAGCTGTTTCACGAAACTGTGGAGCTTTCCGCTTCGGACTGTATGCTGATGCGGAGCGTGTGCGGCGAACTTGAACAAATGGGTTTCGATATTCAAAGTTCGGATGACAATAGTTTGGTGTTCCGGGCTTTTCCGGCAGGTCTGGAAAAAGCAACCGCAAGGTCGGTAGTTGACGAGATACTTAGGAACATAAAGGAGGATTACAATAATCCCACATGGGATACTCATGAAAAGCTGGCGCTGTCGCTGGCAAAATCGGAAGCCATAAAAAGATGCGACGAATTGAGCGATATGGAAATGGAACATCTTGTTAATAAACTCTTCTCGTGCCGGATGCCGGACATAGACGCCGAAGGTAAACCAATCATGTCAATAATTACAATCGAAGATATGGACAAATCGCTGATGAAACAGTAACGGGGGGTTTGGGAGTGATGGACGTCGGCGAATATTTTTACATTGAAAAAGATACGGGTGAAAAGAATTTTATATAATGTATTGGGCTTTATGCTGAAACTGCTGAGTGTAGCGTCTGCCGTATCTTTGTTTATATGTTTTCTGTCGATATATATCAGTCCTGCAAAAATTTGGTTTTTCGCTTATTTCGGGCTGCTGTTCCAGTTTATTTTTTTAATCAATACTGCATTTTTAATCGTGTGGACAGTGAGGCGCAAGATGCGATTTACGATATTGCATCTCATTGCGTTTGTTCCGAATATGTTTTTTGCGGGTTATTTCTTCAAACCTTTCGGTTCGGGGAAGGACATTGAAAGCGATTCGCAAACGATCAAACTGCTGTCGTATAATGTGCAGGGATTTAGAATCCCGTATCAGAAAAATACTACGCAGGAACAGATAGCGGATTTCATTAACTCCGAAAATGCGGATATTGTATGTTTACAGGAGTTTTACACAAACAGCAAGGTCACCGAAGAGCTGTTTGAAGGACTTATTGCTCAATACAAATATCATTCTATATTCTACAGCATTAAACGCAAGGACAAGTCTTATGGAATAGCCACTTTCAGTCGTTATCCCATCAAAATGACGCTCGAAATTCCTTTCGACAGCACGGCAAACGCCGCCATGTATTCCGATATTGAGATTAACAACCGGACGGTGCGGGTTTATAATGTGCATTTTCAATCCATAAAGTTGAATATAAATAAACTGATTTCCGGCAATAAACGGATTGACGAAATAGAAGAGGCGTCGTCACGTTTGAAAACCGCATTTATCAAACGCGCGGGACAGGCGGATAAAGTCGCAAAACATATTAATGTGTCGCCCCACCCGGTGATAATCTGCGGGGATTTTAACGATACTCCCATCTCATATACCTACAATAAAATCAAAGGAAACAGAAAGGATACTTTTTGCGAAGCCGGCAAAGGTATGCCTTCAACTTACAGATTGTCGCTGATTCCGTC
>JAISRS010000403.1 GCA_031273485.1 Prevotellaceae bacterium | reverse complement strand
TCTGCATAAAGTATTCTGCTGCTCTTCGGCGACAGTTTGTTGGTTTGCGCATCAACAAGATACGCCTTAAACCAAATATCGTCGCCCGAAAGATAATAATGCCGGTCGAGATGGAGATAAACTTTCTCAAAAACAGTTGTTTGTCGATTTTCTTCCCCTGTGAACGAAAACAGAAAACATGCGGTGAAGAAAAATACGGAAACTTTAAATAATGTCTTCATTGTTAATTGAACTTTTATAATTGTTTATAATATTTTTTTGCAAAAATATGAAATATATTTCACTTGTGTGCATGGCAAAAATTACCCATTTCACTTTAATTTCACAGCAAACGGAACTCCTTTATTTGTGATTCCCTCTATCCGAATTTTTCCGGACGGTTGTTTTTCGGGATTGTAGTTCACAAAACCTTTACCGGTTGCGTCGGTACTGACATCGGCTTGCCAGAAATATGTCCCGAAATAGTCCTTGCTCTCGGCGGTCGAATGAAATTCGGGCGAATAGAACTTCCGTTCTTCATAAAATCCGCCCACCAACGGAGATATGGAACTGTAATCGACGTCGCCGATAGTTGTTTTATAAAGTCCTCTGGCGCTTCCTTCATATATCGGCGGCATTTTACCGTAATATTCAAAATTAATGCTTGTAAGTTCCTCATAATATCCCTCACCGCTTTTGAAACTTACATTGCGCGAACCTTCGGAAACTTCCTGTTTAAACCTCGTTGTGTTGTAATTCTGCTCCGTGAATCCGGCATGTTTTGAATAAACATCAACAGAATATATTGATCTCGTATAATTTATTACTAAATCCCCAGGAGGTACTTCATACGCTTTAAGAAATTCACTTTTCCTGTATATCCGTACTCTATCGACTTCTTTCATTGATATTGTTGACGGGTGTGGAACTTTTGATTTCATTCGTTTGCCGTTCGAGTCATAAAAAGTAATTTTCAGATCGTTAAGTATTTTACTTGGCATCCTTGCCGTAATCAGCGCCGGAGCCTGTCCTTTAAGATAAAAGTCAAGCGACATCCACAGCGAATCGTCCCGCGGACTTATTTCCCTGTCGGAAATCAGATGCCCATCCTTTCTGTCGGAAATAGTTACGGGGTCTAAAACGGTGGTATCCGTCAGTTTGTATTCTCTTTTTTTATGATTTTCGATAAGAAGCGTGTATGCGCTGTCGATTTGATACTGTTTCCATATTTTCACGGGAAATTCTTCGACAGGCATACTCGGCGGATTAATCGAAATTTCGCCTGCCTCTTTGCCTTTTTCAGTCCGCGAACTAAAGTGTATCGGTTTGTATCCGAAAAAATTCATATATCCGAAATTATAATTACCCAAAGAATCCGTTTGAATGAATCTTGTTCCTTTCCGCACGCCAAGATGCGGCGCATACATGGAAATATTTGCATTGGGATACGGCTTATTACCAATAAGTTTTTTGACATTGCCGGTTATTTTCAATCCTTTTTCCATCTCATGACCGGCAAAGGTCGAAGCGTTGTTTTCTACATGTTTCCACACGAAATCCCGCCAGCCCTGCGTCAATAAAAGCAAGTCCATATTTTTGAATCTGTTTATGTCGGTCGTATCAAAATACTTTGCCGATTGTTCAATCCTTCCCTTTACTTCGGATTCGAGCCAAAAATACGATTCAATATTAAATGTTTCGTCGGGAACGATGCTGTTTGTGATTGACATAGATAGATTTGACTGAACAGGCTCTCCCCTGTTGTCCGTTATTGTTATTGTTGAAACAGTATCGTTTGCAGGTGTTATGTCGGCATTGATTTTCTCTTTATTTTCGATATAAACCAACCGTTCGCAGTGCGGTTTTTCCTGTTCGTCGTACAGTGTGATGCGGGTAATTCCCGCAGGCAGCAATGATTTGGAAAGATACAGGATTTCGGAGAGTTTATTTATTGTCATTTCGTGACCAAACAAAGGTTTTTCGGATTGCCTGAAAGCAAGCAGTATTGTTTTATTTAAAAACTCATTGAAGCTCTCAGGATTTGTCCGGACATTGATGACAAATGCAGTGTCATTATCCGTAATATTCACTGTAAAACCCTTATCCAATGGCTCCGGCAATTTTGCAAAAAGCGAATACGCCATGTTTTTCGGAACAAAAAAAGCATGATACGATTCTCCCGCCTGCGGCGTAAAAACAAATTTACCCATCCCGAGATATTCGCTTGTGAACGTGGCTACCGTATCGCCGTTTGAACTGAGAACGCCTCCGCTGACATCAACTCCCCTACCCGACCAGTCGGCGGCTTTGAATGCTACCGTGTTTTCTATTCCCGAAATCAGCGAACCGCTTTCGGGGAAAAACTCTATTTCGACGTCTTCACGAGTGATTACTTTTTCGTTCGGATTGTCTTTTCGTTTCTTTTTTGTGTCGGGTTCCGGTTTTGATTCGTTGGAAATGTTTTGCACTTCAATTTCTTTCTCAAAAACAAAAACATCTCCGAAATTAAGCATCCATTTTGTGTATGCGCG
>JAISRS010000393.1 GCA_031273485.1 Prevotellaceae bacterium | reverse complement strand
TCAATTCGGTTTCAATGGCATGAAGGTCGCCCAAATCACTCTTTAAGGGGATATCGTCAATGGCTACATAATTTTTGATTGAAGGATGGGTGTCCACATATAGCTGTATTTCTTTCGCTCGATATCTTAAATATCGTACATCCTCGACAGGCTCTTTTGTAGTGGCGTCTATGATATAACCGTCCAAATCGTGAATTTTACACAAATCAACCATTCGGTCAATTGTTTTATCTCTCCAGTCGCTTGAGATAACGATTTTTGCTCCGGTTGTATCGAGAATTCTTTTTAGCTCCGACACGGATTCCTTATCCCAGTCGTAATAAACGGCTAACACATCATATTTATTATACAAATCGTAGTTGACATGATATTTTTCATACAATTGAGCGCATAATTCTTCTATTTCATTGATATGTTTAAATCTTTTTTGGGAATAACCGGGCTGCAATACCCCGTCGATGTCAAGGAAAATCACCTTTTCGGGAAACACCTCAACTCTTTTGGCAAAGAGGTAGTGATTCAGAATAATACGGGTGGCATGGCACGGGATTTTTAGATAGATTGTTCCTTGTTCAAACTTGTCTATGGTGAGCAACCCCATGTAAAAAAGCATGGGAATTAAATAGTTTTCATCGCCCAAACTATCAGGGTACATTGTAGGGAACACAGACGGAGCGCCGTTATTTTCAGCAATTTTCAATATTTTTTTATGATTGGAATCATTTTGCAGTAAAACCCGTAACTGATTGTATTCCGCTTGCAGATTTTCGTCAATAATACCCGGGTCGCGAAAATAGTTTCTACGTATATACGCGAAAAAATAGAGGATCATCGAAGGATTATAGACCGTATGTTCGCCGTCGGGAGTAAACAGATAGCCCATGTAATGCATTTCAATATTCTCCCTGACATGTTGATAGTTTGCCCCGATTTCCATTACAAGTCCCTCTGTTTCTTCCTGCGTAAATCCCATCATTTCGTTATATCTCCATATTTCGGTAAGATCGTTCACCATAATGTCAATGTTTAAGCGCATGGAGGGAGAAATACCGGTGATGAACAGCCGGTGAATCTCCGAGTTCAATCCGATTTTAAGGTTTAAGTAGAAGATTTCCACAAGTTTGTTGGCTCGTTGGATATTGAGATAAAAGTCGTTTTTTGTGTCCCTGCCCGTTGCAACAAATTTATTGGCAAAGTGGTCGTAGTTGTCGATAATCACAAAAACTTTGCGTTTGGCTAACTTTGCGGCATAGCGTACAATATCCAGCGCTCCGGAAACAAGATTATCTCTTTTGACCCTCTCAATTTCCCGATCGACATCGGGAATAATATTGCTGTATTTTGACAGAAAACCCACTACCGACGCAACTATTTCCCGGTTAAAGTCAGATTCAAAATTTTCGATACTGTCCGTATTTATTCCCGAAAAATCGAACTGCATCACCATATAGCTGTTGCGCCTGGGGGTAGGATGTTTGCCGATGTACAGATTTCCGAAAAGTTTTTCGAAATCCTCCGCTTTATTTACGTCATAATAATTATACAGCATCGAACAAAACAGAGTTTTGCCGAACTTGCGCGGACGAAGGAAAAATAGGTTTGAATTGGCTTCGTTTTCCAACAGTTCGATAAACCGCGTTTTGTCCACGTATGCATAATTTTCGGTAATCAATTTTTCGAAATTGGATGTGCCGCAAGGCAGGCGTTTGATATTTTTTTCCTTTTCCATAATCTTTTATATTTTTATAATTGAATGCAAAAGTAATGAATAAAATTTAAACCGAGAAAATCGGGGCTAAATCGGCTAAATCTTTTTTTGAGGCGCTATTGCTTCCAGCTGCGCCGTAGCAATGACGGCTACGCCGAACGAAAAGGTCGCCAAGCAGCCCGAAGGGCTTGATTTTCATAACCACAGGTCATCGACCTGCGGAAGTAACCTCCCGAACAACTGCCTGAAAGGCAGGACTGACATAGTCAAAGGCAGGACTGACACGTAAATTGAAATAATAATAATTAGTCCTGCCTTTCAGGCAGTGGTGTGAGAGGACGTTTCCGCAGGTCGATGACCTGCGGTTATGAAAATCAAGCCCTTCGGGCATCGCTACGCCTAAGCTAAGCAGACTACCGTTCGGCGTAGCGTCATTGCTACGGCGCAGCCGGAAGCCATAGCGCCTCAAAAAAAGATTTAGCCAAAATATTTAATTATTGCATGGTTATCCGAAAAATAGTTATATTTACAAAAATTTAATACATGTTATTTTTGTTTTAGAATGTGGATTAACAGTTATTTATAAATATTTTATTGTGAAATTAAAACATCCTTAGAAGAAAAACGTTACATTGTAGATCTGTTTTTGAAACAGAAGCAAATATTATCGTTTACAAATTGAGATAACTGAGATAACATGATTGTTAGTTAAACTTTAAACAAGTTAATAGGATATGAGCTATCTAAAATTTAACAAAAGCGAACTGGTGAATCTTGAATATTCACTGGCTATTGAAATGTTGAGTACAAACAGAGCGGGAGGTTACTCAAGCACAACTATTGTAGGCTGCAATACCCGCAAATATCACGGACTGATGGTGTGCCCCATAGAAGAATTTGGCGGAGAAAAACACGTTTTGCTGTCGTCGCTTGATGAAACAATTATGCAGCACGAAAAGGCTTTTAACCTGGGTATTCACAAATATCCCAATATTTATGAACCGAGAGGACATAAATATATCATCGATTTTGAATTTGAACCTACCCCCTCGTTGACCTACAGAGTGGGAGGCGTTGTGCTGAAAAAAGAACTCATTGTGGTACATAACGAAGAACAGATTCTTCTGAGATACTCCCTGCTCGATGCCCATTCGCCCACCCTGTTGAGGCTAAAGCCGATGCTGGCTTACAGGAGTATTCATAAACTCAGTAAAGCCAACCTGTATGCCAACACCCAGTTTAAAAATATCGCCAACGGCATTGCATCAAAATTATACATGGGATACCCGGCGCTCAACATGCAAACAAGCAAAAACAGCGAGTTTATAGCCGTACCCGACTGGTATTATAATGTGGAATATCTTGAAGAACAAAAAAGAGGCTACGAATACACGGAAGACCTCTTTTCGCCCGGATATTTCGAAATGTCCATAAAAAAAGGCGAAAGCATTGTGTTTTCAGCCTCTTTGAAAGAAGTTGCGCCGACAACCCTCAATCAGAAATTCCGCAGGGAAATGACAATACGTCCTCCGAAAAACTCATTTGTGAATTGCCTCACAAATACTGCAACTCAATTTATTATGAAAAAAGGACGCACCACCGAAATAGTGTCGGGTTACCACTGGTACGACTGCCGCAGCAGAGATACCTTCCTCTCGTTACCGGGACTTTTGCATCACGACCTCAAAACATATAAATCCGTACTCGATTCCATATCGCTGAAACTCAAAAACGGACTGTTCCCGGATGTTATCGACACCGAAAATCCGGCGTATAATGCGGTCGATACGCCCCTCTGGTATTTTTGGGCGATACAGAAATATGCGGAGTTTGCCGGAGAAACGGAAACTGTGTGGAAAACATACTGGAAAAAAATGAAATCTATCCTCGAATCCTACAAAGATGGAGTAAACGACGGAATAGCGATGCACGGCAACGGATTAATCTGGGCGGAAGAAAAAGGAGTTCCCAAAACATGGATGAACGCTGTGGTTGACAACATTCCCGTGACCCCGCGCTACGGATACACCATAGAAGTCAATGCTTTATGGTATAACGCAGTTTGCTTTTCATTAGAACTCGCAACAAAACACGGCGATAAGGCGTTTATCAAAACATGGAAAGATATTCCCGACATTATTGAAAAGAATTTTATGGAGATTTTCTGGATGCCCGAAAAGAAACATTTAGCCGATTATGTTAAAAACGACGGACAAAACCAAAGGATACGTCCCAACGAAATAATCGCCACGTCCCTGCCCTACAGTCCGTTGAACGACGAATCTAAATCCGACGTGCTGAAAGCCATAGAATATGACCTGCTAACGCCTAAGGGAATAAGAACGCTCTCGCCCAAAAACCCCGCATATAAAGGCATCTACGAAGGAGGGACAAAGGAACGGGATACGGCTTTTCATCAGGGTACGGTGTGGGTTTGGCTGCTGGCTCATTATGCGGAAGCTAAATTCAAACTGCATGGAGAATCATTTGTTCCGGAAGCAAAACGGATAATAAACAATTTCGAAAATGATATGAATACAAGGTGTATATGCAGCATTTCGGAAATGTTCAACGGCGACCCGCCTCACGAACCGCGCGGAGCAATATCCCAGGCATGGAGCGTTGCCGCAATTCTAAGCATATTATATATGATAGAAAAATATGAAAAAAAAACAGGAAAATAATTTAATAACAATATTTACAATATAATTTCATTGATTGCAATGAAGATTAAATAAAACAGGAATTATTATGAATAAGACATTATGCTTTTACTTTCAGGTACATCAACCGTTTCGCCTAAGACGTTATCGCTTTTTCGATATAGGCGAAAATCACTATTATTTCGATGAATTTAAGAACCGTTCCATCATGCGGAAAGTCGCCGAACGGTGCTATTTACCAATGAATAAACTTTTGCTGGATTTGATAACGCAATACGGCAAAAAATTTAAAGTATCGTTCTCCGTCACCGGTTCGGCAATAGAACAGTTTGAAATGTATGCCCCCAATGTTCTGGAAAGTTTCAAAAAATTGGCAGACACCGGCTGCGTCGAATTTCTGGCAGAAACCTCGGCGCACAGTCTGGCGGTGATGAAGGATGAAAAGGAATTTCAACGACAGGTGCAACTGCACAGCGATTTAATTAAAAAATATTTCGGACTCACGCCCACAACCTTCCGCCTCACGGAATTGATTTATTCCGACACTATCGGCGCTCTGATCGAAAAACTTGGCTATAAAACAATGCTGACCGAAGGCGCAAGGCACATACTGGGATGGAAAAGCCCTAATTTTGTTTACACCAATGCCATCAATCCGAAATTGAAAATCCTGCTGCGCAACTTCCGCCTGAGCGACGATATTTCCTTCCGATTCTCCAACAACAGCTGGCCGGGATGGCCCCTTACTTCGGAAAAATATGTCGAATGGTTAAACTCAATCGACAGCAAGGAAGAAATTGTTAATCTCTTTATGGATTACGAAACGTTTGGAGAACATCAGCTCGAATCGTCGGGAATATTTGAATTTATGAAAAATCTGCCGCAACAGGTTTTCGCCGCGTCAAACTTCGAGTTTCTGACCCCTTCCGAGGTTTACGACAAACATCAGCCGATAGCCCCAATCCACGTGCCTCACCCCATATCCTGGGCTGACGAGGAAAGGGACCTTAGCGCATGGCTTGGCAACGAATTGCAGGACGACGCCTTCAATACGCTTTATTTGCTGTCGGATAAGGTAGAAAAAATCGCCGATCCGGAATTAACCGACATCTGGCTGAAACTGCAAAACAGCGACCACTTTTATTATATGTGCACCAAATGGTTCTCCGACGGAAACGTACATAAATATTTTAATCCCTACTCCTCGCCCTACGACGCTTATATAAATTATATGAACGTGTTGAGCGATTTTATAAAACGCGTTGACGGCTATCCCGCGGAAATTGACGAGAACGCGCAACAGAGGAAGTTGATTGATTATATCAATGAAAATAAAAACAGCGTATATAAACTTTCTTTGATAGAACATACCGTTTCACCGAACATTTTATCGGATTTACAAAAGTCGGGAAAGATAATTCAAGACAGTATCTCTGTTTCGGCGACGCGCACAGTGAAGGTTGCAGGTAAAAAACCGAAGGCGGCGGAAACAAAACGAGTCGCCGCTAAAACGAAAGAATCCGCAACGGCATCGGCAGGCGCAAAGGTGGGCAAAACGACGCGTAAGGTTAAAAAGAAAGAAAGTAAACCGATAATAAACAAATCATGATTCCACGAATAGGTTTTGGCTACGATGTACACGTATTATCCGAAGGATATTGTTTTTGGCTTGGCGGTCTGCAGATAGAACATCACAAGGGATGTATAGCTCACTCGGACGGCGACACTTTGATTCACGCGCTGTGCGACGCTCTGTTAGGCGCCGCCGCTCTGGGCGACATTGGCGTTCATTTTCCCGATACCTTTGAAAGATACAGGGGTATCGACAGTAAAATTCTTTTATCGAAAGTGATGGAACTGTTGCACAAGGAAGGTTATACGTTTGGCAATACGGATGTAACCGTATGTCTTCAAAAACCCGTAATAAAGGATTATATCCCCGAAATGCGCAAAATATTGTCGGAAATAATGAACACGCCAATAGAAAATATATCCATCAAAGCTACAACCACCGAAAAACTCGGATTCGTGGGACGCGAAGAAGGAATTGCAGTTCA
>JAISRS010000309.1 GCA_031273485.1 Prevotellaceae bacterium | reverse complement strand
TACTTTAAAATCGATGGATGGTACTTCGGTAACCTACTCTTAGGTGGATGGCCAGGGATGCTCATCATCGATCCACTCACAGGTGCCATGTGGAAAATCGAATCACGATTCCTACACGCAACTCTCGATAAAAACAGAGCTGATAATGAACTGAAAATACTACATATTAATGACCTACCAGATAAACTAAAAAAATATCTGGTGAAAGTTAATTGAAATCGTACACAAAAAAGCGAAGAGAGCGTCCGGATGAAATAACAAAAACCTCCGGACGCTACACTTTTCACTCTAACAAATGTAGCACGGGCAACGCAGGATATGATGGCACCGGTATATATTTTTATATCGATTTCGAATAAGGTAAACTTTTTATGTAATCTTCCATGAATTGCCAATCAGGTTGACTGTCCCCAGATGGTAATTTGATTTTCGACTGCTCCATTCTGTCTTTCCCCCATTTCCTACCGTAATTGAATCTGTATTTGTCAAGGCGAATAACTGTAGATAAAAACAAAGCAATATATGGATTTATCTTAAATTTAGGATTTAAAATGTTTACATCGCCTGTTGCATAATAAACATCGGGCTGATAAAACGCTTCGCCCGTTGAAGCCCCATTCGAGGGTACGGTGATCGTATTTTTCGGAAATAATTTATTCCCTTCCAATATTAAAGAATTTAATCCGTTATTGTCTCTTGTGGCACTGATTAGCGCATATTCGCCGATTTCATTGTTGCCTGACTGGTCCCTCCCTTTCTCAATCCTGAATAATTGTTTCAAAGAAAAATACTCCCAATTTTCCGTATCTAAATCAATATCAATGTTAGTGCAAGGGCTATTTGATACATCGAATATCTTTTGCATAAAAAAACGAAATGTTACATATTTCAAAATCTCTTTGATAAACATGGCTTTGTTTAAAATCGTGTAATCAGTCTCCATATATGCCTCTGCACACCATTCATCTGTAACCGATACCTTTTGTTTAACGCTCAATCCCGCCTCTTCTTTACCCCGTTTGTAGTAATTTATCCATTTTTCTCTAATATCCACCCATTTCCCATGCACATCATTGCGACCTAAATTTTTGCGTTTTTCAAAATTGTCATTTTTATAATATCCAAAATATGTCTCAACTTCGCTGTCGTGAGGCTTGTGCGCAGTAAAAATCATTATGCAAGTAATTACATTCACTTTTGAATTTATAAACAATTCGTCAGGCATAGAAAGTACCGCTCGAAGCGTATGTTTTTCCAATATCTTTTTCTTTAACTCAAATGCTTTCCCCTTTTTAGACAAGGCTTTATTCATTGGTACAATGGCAACACAGGTTCCACCATCCGTCAAACATTCAAGATTGTTTAAAATAAATTCAAATTCGTCAATATCGGTTTTTTTGTTGGACTGATAGGGGGGATTTAAAAGACCCACTGTCGGTCTTTTCTCTTTTATCTGTTTGATAATTTGGGCATCAAAGCAATCACCATTTATGACATTCGTTTTTCCATCCTGGTGGATATACATATTTGACACTGCCAAAGCAAAGATATGTGCCTGATATTCAGTACCAATTAATTGATTTAATTTTATTTCTCTGATTTTCTCTTCGTCGCCTTTGGCATCGTCTATCATTTCTTTCATCGCAGCAATAAGAAAACCTCCTGTCCCTGTGCAATTATCATAAACTATAGCATTTTTATTGACTTGTGCCAATTTTACGAAAAATTCTGTTATGTGAGGAGGTGTGAGTACAATCCCCAAACCGGTATCGCTGTTTGCATATCGAAGAAATTCAATGTAAAGCTGACCCAATACATCAAAATATTCGTGCGTTTTGATAAATTGATTTATATTTGTATCTATTTCGTCTATAAGCTCTTTCAGTAAACCTTCTTTTGTGGTGAGCGAAGTGTCGGTTTTGATAAATCCAAACTGGATATTGAGATTATCCAACTTATCATGCGAAATATTTGCTTCCTCAAATTTTTCGGAAACAGTTTTTGTTAAAAAATCCGCTAAACTTTTGGGCGTTGATTTTTTGTCGTAGGAAAAGTGGAAAGCCTTATCCTCCAACGCAATAAGAATACAGCTCAGAAGTAATGCGCGATTGTCTTCCGGAATTTTGTAGGTGTGCAGTTTATCGTTTAATGTTTTGGTAAAGGCAAGCAACGTGTTGTAGTCCTGTCTGAATTTCTCGGGACTTTTTAGATAGCCGTTCAAATAATCCGCAGCCGGTAACAGTTTGTCGCCAAAAATCGAGGTGGCTTTCCGGTCGCCTTTGAGGTGCAGAAAGTGAGAAACTTTGAGTTGTTGCTTGGTTTCGCCACTTACGGCAATCGCCAGTACATCAAAATCTTTTGACAAAAACGAGGCGTAGAGCAAAACACCGTCTACCGCAAAATCGGCATACTTATCTCGATTTGGGCTTTCGTGCTTGGTAATATCCGCCTTACATTCAATCACTATCAGCAAATCACTGTTCCGGTTGAACGTAATAATAAATTCGGGGCGACCTTTCCCTATCCCCTTTTTTGAAGCGGT
>JAISRS010000222.1 GCA_031273485.1 Prevotellaceae bacterium | reverse complement strand
AAAAAACCGGACCGCTTTGCTCAAGCATATATCACGAAAATTGTCAATCAATTAATTGCCGTTTCACAAATTTTGCAGCCCGAACCCGACTGGGTGTTTTACAACAAATCATTTACCGAAATAATTCCCTTGGCAACAGAAAATGATATAATTTACTGCGACCCGCCCTATTTTGGTCGTCATGTGGATTATTACAATGGATGGACGGAAAAAGACGAAGAAAATCTTTTCCATTTGTTATGTGAGACTAAAGCAAAATTTATCCTTTCCACTTGGCATCACAATGATTGGCGCGAAAATGAAATGATAAAAAAATATTGGAACAAGTTTAATATCATAACAAAAGACCATTTTTATCATAATGGAGCAAATATTGAGAACAGAAAATCGGTTGTGGAAGCCCTTGTCTGTAATTTTGATACGGATAGCGTTGCTCAACACAATCATGGAATGAGAGAAAAAAACAAAAGTAATCAATTGGAGTTGATGTTAGAGTTCGCATAATCCCGAAACTCAAGAATTTATCGAATCGTTTATGTTCACCGATTCGTTTTGCCATTTGATATATGTAATCGGTAATCCTTGCGAGATGAATTGAGTTTCGTAGAATGTTTTTATATTCAGCAATTCGTTGTGTTGATACTGTTTATGGACGTCGGGGCAGGATTCCAGAAGAGGTAATTTATGGGCGTTTATAACATCCAGAGTGTAGTCATACAGCAACCTGCTGTCGGTTTTGAGATGAATTATACCTCCCTTTTTCAGGAACTTACCGTATCGTTCGAGGAAAAGCGGCGAAGTCAGTCGTTTTCTCGGTTTCTTTATTTGAGGGTCGGGAAAAGTAATCCATATTTCATCAACTTCATCTTTCGCAAAGAAATTATCAATAAATTCAATGCGAATACGCAAAAAAGCCGCATTTGTAATATTTTCTTCTTCAACCGTTTTAGCGCCTTTCCACAGACGCGCTCCTTTTACGTCTATTCCTATAAAATTATTTTGCGGAAATCGGCGCGATAAGCCCACCGTGTATTCTCCCCTGCCGCATCCGAGTTCAAGAATCAAGGGATTGGCATTGCCGAATTTCTCGTGCCAAAGTCCTTTAAATTCCTGATTTCCGGTTATTGATTCGTCCCTCTGAGGTTGAAACAGATGAGCAAACATCAGATTTTCCCGAAATCTTTTTAACTTGTCTTTTCCCATTGATTTTCACTATTGTGGTATCTATTTTACCGGTCGCATTGCATAGACCCTGTTCCTCACATATCCAATACTTTGTTTAATTCCCATCTCATGAAGGTTTTGATACGGAATACTTTCGCCAACCGTTACTTGAAACCGCGCTCCCCTTTTCCCGAACATTTCATCCGAAAGATACAGCAATTCGATATTGGTTTTGATGCCGAGGAATTTCCTGAAATTCGACAGATTATAGAAGAAATTCGTATTCTGTCCGTTGAAATACAGAGGCACAACATCTCGCTTATATTTTATTGCTTTTGCAACAAAGCTTTTTTTCCATTCCATATCGGTTATTTCGCCTTTGATTTTCCTCGAACACAGTCCTGCGGGGAAATACAATACCTGTTTGTCGGAGCTGTAAAGTTCGTCTATTCCAATGACATAATCCGACGATTGCCGCCCAAGTTTATTAATCGGAGCAAACACATCGGTTAATGGAGTGAGATACATAAGAAGGTCATTGACAACAAATTTCACATTGCCGTAATGATGCCCTATAAAATCTATCAGCACAATACCGTCCAAGCCCCCAAGGGGATGGTTCGACACAAAAATATATCGTCCGTCTTTTGGCGGCAGATTTTCTTCATTCTTTGTTTCATAACTGATTTTGAGATGTTCCAGAACCTTACGGTTGAACGACAATCCACGGTGATTACCTCCGTATGCGGTAAGTATCTCATTAACTTCATCCTGATGAACTATCCTTTTCAGATAATTCATAACGAATTTCGGTAATAATTTATACGCTTTCGGATTTTTTTCATAAAATGTTCGATCAAGGTCAATTGTTAATAACGAATCCATAGACATGATGTTTTTTAATTGTTACAGCTTAATTATATGTTGTTTAAGTATATTTTCAATGATATTTTGAAACGCTGCGGAATAAATCTCATTATTCAGAACTACAGGTATTCCCGTGTCGCCGCTTTCCCGAATAGCTTGCACCAAAGGGATTTCGCCCAAAAATGGGATTTCGAGTTTCTTCGCCATTTTTTCCCCGCCACCTTTTCCAAAGATATAGTATTTATTTTCGGGCAATTCTGCGGGAGTAAACCATGACATATTTTCAATTACGCCTGCAATAGGCACATTGATATTCTTGTTTTTAAACATGTTTGCACCTCTGATAACATCAGCCAGAGCCACATCCTGCGGAGTGGTGACGATGAGGGCGGCTGTGAGGTCAAATTCCTGTGTCATTGTTATATGTATATCGCCTGTTCCGGGCGGTAAATCAATCAGCAGAAAATCGAGATTTGTCCAATTGCTTTGTTTTGCAAGTTGTTTCAGAGCGCCTGTTGCTGCCGGACCTCTCCATATCACGGCGTCGTCAGGCGTGATGAAAAACCCTATGGAGAGCAGCTTTACGCCGAATTTTTCTACAGGTTCAAGCAGCTCAAAACCATCATTTTCCACTATCGTGGGATGTGCGTCCCGTATGCCGAACATGGCAGGAATCGACGGTCCGTATATATCCGCGTCAAGCAGCCCTGTTTTGAATCCTCTCTGCGCCAAAGCCACCGCAAGATTCACCGCCACAGTCGATTTACCTACCCCGCCTTTTCCCGAAGCAACGGCAATTATGTTTTTGATCTCAACGGGCGGATATTCCTTTTTGGGAACTTTGGTTGGCGGCTGTTTTTTCAATTCCTGCAAATTCAGTTTCGTATTCGGAAATGCGGACTTCAGTCTTGATTCAACCTCTTTTTTTATTGAAGACATAAAAGCGTCGTTTGGCTTGAAAACTAAATTCATACCAATGGAATTATCTTCTGTTTTAAGATTTTGCACTATTCCCAAAGACACAATATCGTTTCCTGTTTCGGGATGTTTTATCTCCGATAAAAGCGCAATTATTTTGTCAGCGTCATGTTTCATTTTCATTAAAATTTGGGCGCAAAGATAATAAAATAAGTCGGAAAACAGAACGTAATAAATTACGGGCTAAATCTTATTTTGAGGTGCTATGGTAAGAGGTAACGACTATGTATCCTTCGTTCTGCGTAGCGATAGCCCTTCGGGCTGCTTGGCGACCTTTTCGTTCGGCGTAGCCGTCATTGCTACGGCGCAGCCGGAAGCCATAGCACCTCAAAATAAGATTTAGCCAAATTTAGATTTTTCAAAACCTGAAATCTTCGTATCTTTGCGGAGTTTTTTTAAAAAAGATATAATGGCTTTAATAAGATCGGTAAGGGGTTTTGACCCAAAAATAGGAAACAATTGTTTTTTAGCTGAAACAGCGGTAATTATAGGAGATGTTGAAATAGGCGACGATTGCAGTATCTGGTATGGCGCCGTGTTGCGCGGAGATGTGAACACTATCAAGGTAGGCAACAGGGTGAATATACAGGATGGCGCTGTGTTGCACACACTTTACCAGCGTTCTGTGGTGGAAATAGGCGACGATGTGTCGGTAGGACACAATGCGGTGATACATGGAGCTAAAATAGGTAATAATGTGCTGATTGGCATGGGCGCTGTGATATTGGACAACGCTGTAGTTCCCGACAATACAATAATTGCTGCCGGCGCTTTGGTGTTGAGTAATGCGGTTTTGGAACCGGGTACATGGGCAGGCGTCCCCGCAAAATCGGTCAAACCGGCAACCGAAGAAAGTATTCGCATGATAACAAAAAATGCAAAAGGATATTTGATGTATAAAGAATGGTTTTCGGACGAAAAACTATAAATGAAGATTTTATTTTTCGGTTTCCAAACTCCAGTCACCGAAGGTGTATTTTGTTGTTACTTTATTAGTTAGGACACGAATGATGTCGAAGGAGACTATGCAGGGAACCATTGTAAATCAGGATTAAGAAATTGATGTCAAACTCCGAAAAAGCAGTTTTTAGAGGTTCCCTTTTAAAAATACATTGTCAATCTCCTCAACAATTTGCCTCTTATCACAATCATATTTCGTTTCTTTGAACTGATAATACAAGTCAATTATTTTATTTTTGTTTTTGTCCGGCAATAACGCCAAGTCAAATATTTTACCTTTATTTATATCGTTCGGTTCAAATTTTTGAAGTCCGTTGCCATATTCACGGCTGTTGTCTTCAAATATTTGCCGTGCCGTATCGGTCAAAAGATAGGCAAACAGTAAATCAATGTTTATTCCCGAAAATAATTGAGATTGATTGGGATAGATACAGTGAAAAGTGGTAAGATTGGAGATATTGGCTTCGTTGCGAATAAAACGTAAGCCGGTGCGATTGAAAACAGATACCCAAACAGGCGCAGGAGGACGATTTTCCAGTGAAAACCACGGTTTTCTGCTTGCCGTCAGATATTTTTTGTCAATTTGTTCCTTTTCGCCTTTTTTTATGTATTTTATCACATTTTCATCGTTTGTTTTTACGGCATTCAGAAGGAAAATATTTTTGTCGTCACTTCTTAATTTTTCAAAATTTGATTGTGTAAAAAAGGATTCTTTCACATCCGTTGCCCGACAAATGCCCGGCAATAAAAACCGCTCGTCAATGGCGTATTCCTTGGCTTTTGACAAATTGAACGTAAAATAATCATTTGCTCCGGTTGCAATCCCCCGAACCACTTTCGCATAAGTCGAAAACGGAACAAGATTTTTGAATTTATGTCCGTTTTGCTTTTGATAATAGGCTTTCCATTTAATATCGGGATTTAATTCCGAAAAATGAAATGTGTTTATTATGTTTCGCAGCTTCGGATATTCGGAAATCAGCTGTTCCGTATCGCTTAAATCGTTTATTGAGCGAAGATTTCCGAATTGCACCTTATCCGTAAGATTATCGTTGGCGCAAAGAATGATTGAAGCGGTTGTCAGCGCGTCATCAAACACATTTTCCTCAAAGTCAACGACTATAATATGTCTGAGTGAACCTGTTCGGATAAGATAATGCTTGACCAATTTTCCATAATCGGAGTTAAGAAATTCAGAAGGAATGATATAGGCGCAACGACCGTCCGGCTTCAATTGGTGTAGGGATTTCAGCAAAAACAGCGTGTATAGGTTAGTGAATCCGTTTAATTTACAGTTCAAATGGGTTTCTATTTCTCTCAAAATATTTTTGTTGTCGTAGTCGTGAAACTTAAAATACGGCGGATTGCAAATAATTCCGTCGTATTTGTTTTGCCAATCGTTGTACATATAATCCTGCAACAGGAGATCGATATTTTCGGCAGTGGCAAAATGGATTTTTGATTTTTCAAAAATGGTTGCATCCACTTCAAAACCTGTGATTTGAATATCGTTTTTTTGCCGTAGCAATACCCTTGAAAATACGCCCAGCCCAAAAGCAGGCTCTAAAACAGTCTTTAGATTTTTATTACCCAAAAGCCATTTTACCATTAATTCGGCAACAGGAACGGGCGTGAAAAATTGTGCAAACTTTTTGCGATGTTCCAACGAAACCGATTTTGAATAATCGTTTTCGACATGTTTTTCGGCTGTTATCATTAAAAATCACTAATTTTTAACATAGTTTTTAAATTGTCAATGTCAAGATAAGCTGTTCCGCCTTTGAATGTTACGTAAAACAACAATCTACCCCTGTCCATTTCTTTCCTGACGCTTTTGTAATGCGAGAATTTTTTAGCACGCAGATAACGCGGATGACGCAGATTTTCCCTTATCTATAAATCCTTTTTAAATCTGTATCCTGTTTTAGTAAATCCCTGTTTATTATAAAATTGGTGAGCCGATTCTTCCTTCCCGAATCCACTGACCAACCATAGTCCGACACAATTTAATGTTTTGGCTTGTTCTTCGCAAAACAATATCATTTGTTTCCCGATATTTTGCTTTTGAAATTCCTTTTTCGTTACAATTAAGCTGATTTCGAGAAATTTACTGTTCTCTTCTATATTCTCCCTAATGCGAGTTGCCACTATTCCCTTTCTGACGTTATCTTCCACATAAAGATATAATTGCTCAAACGGGCTGTTCATTATAAAAGAGATTCTGTTTTGCAAATCAGAATCGCTAATGGTTTTTTCGGTAAATTCGGAAATTATTTCTTTTAGAAACGAAAAATCCGATCCGTCTAATTCTTTAAAAATTATGTCTGTTAATTCTTTATGTTTATATTTTTCCATCTGCGAAAATCTTTAAAATCTGAGTGCTAATTGATTGTTTACAAAAAATTCAACCCCGCAAAATTACTCTTTTTTCCCATAATCGAAAAAAACCCAAAATTTTTTAAAAATAAATTTGGTTTGTATTATAAACTTGTTTACCTTTGCGGCGTGAAATAAATGTTAAATTCACTAAATTATAAAGATATGGAACTGATTAACAACAATGAAGCCCGTCAAAGGGCAGAAAAAAGGGTGGAAGCGCTAAGCGGATTT
>JAISRS010000165.1 GCA_031273485.1 Prevotellaceae bacterium | reverse complement strand
TCCTCGCTGCCAACCCCGCAGGAAACCAAAAGAAAACTAACGGCGGCAATCCGCAAAATCCGGACAAAAGACAAACTGTTATTCATTGCAAACCATTTCAAATAACCTAATTAAACTCTTTTCAAACGCCTGCGGCAAAGCCAAAAATCAACTCTCCGGAATTCTTAACCGAACCCGCCGCAAAAAAACTTTCCTGTTCTTCAAAAAAAAAATCGCAAAACATATTGCAATCTCCCTGATAATGACTATATTTGTAGTATTATTGGTGTACTCAATATGTTGATTTTTCGCTCATTACAAAGAGACGGATTTTTTTCAAAATATCAGTTACCGATTCCCGCCATTTCATATCGTATTTCCGCCAAAACAGGACTCCGGTTTCTTTCCGGCTCGCGACGCAAAATCCGGGATTGTGGAAACCCCGAAATCATCTGTCATATTACTGAAAATGAAATACTTAAAACAGGGTTCAATGGCAAGACCCTGCCGGTTTTCATGCATATTCCACCGGGCGATACATACGGGATAGAACACCGCAAAACCCAATCTTCCCGGAATGTTGATAGAAAACTTTATTTTTTAATGAGGTTGGGGTGTCTGGGGCAACTCATTGCTACTGAGGTTGTTTTGTCAAGAAAATCAGGTGAAAACGAGGTTAAAAACAGTATCCGCCCGTTGTTTAAAATCCTGTAGCAGAGGTTGTTTTGTTGGAAAAATCAGGTGGAAACGATAATCCCGATGCCCCGAAAATCCTTTGCGCCGGCAACAATCCCGACCGGCAGAACATCTATCCGGCGGCATTGGGCTTGTACAACAGTCGTATTGTGAAGTCTATCAACAAGAAAGGTCAGTTAAAAAGCAGTGTTATTATTGATGGGTTGCCTGCAATCTATTGATTAAGAAAGAGAAGGAATAAAGAAAGCAAAAAGAGCCTTTTTCGCGACTTTTTTGCTTCTTGTGTGGATTTCGGGCTTTCTTGTGTGGAATTGGAATAGTTGGCGATAACTTGTCTTTTCAGATAATACCCCCCTGTTTTAGGTACTCCGCGAAACTCTATCAAATGTTCCTCTTTAAGTTTTGCCAAATATCTTTCCACTGTTCGGCGAGGTATACCGAGTAACTCACTAATTTGTTTTGTATTGATATTATCGTTATTTTGAATAACTTCCAAAATTGTTTTTTCGATATCGGATACATTTACACCGCCACTTACACCGCCACTTACACCGCCACTTTGTTTTAATAAATCATAGTACAAGTCGCAAAGAATCAATTTTTTGGATTTTGGAGTTTTGAGTTTTATCAATCCTTCCCGCTGCAATTTTTCAACTGACAATTCGGGTAAATCCATTGAAATGCCCTGCCTGACCTTATCCAATGCAAGCAAGTCAAAAACATTCAGCTTGTCGGCTCGACGGTCTTGTATTTCATTCACAAAAATATAAAATGCTTCATCTGCAATCGTTGCCCGCAAACACAAATCAACCTGAAAATTATCTGTTTGAGAATAATCCGGCAACGGTTTTCCTTCCATCAGGCAGATGTAATACATCTTGTCAACGCCCTGTCCGGAACGTTCCACTTCGCCTGTTTTTTCCAGTATTTCCATTACCCGCTTGTTACGGGGCTGACTTCTGACCGTCAATATATTATCCTCTGTAACTCCACTTGGAAAGCCGCCGGAATTGATAATATTGATGCTGTCGGGATACTGTTTAATGACAACGCTGCCCAAATCATACCAAATCCGGTGTCCAATCGCATTTAATACCGCTTCACGGATTACTTCCCTGTTGAAAGCGGGAATATCGTATATTCTGAACTTATGCTGAACGTGCAGCAAAGGATTGCTTGCCGGCTGGTTAACGTAATCCCAAACTTTATCCAATACGGTAAAAAGCGATTCCTGAAATTCTTTGCGAGCCGTGTAAGATATCATTGAATGGTTGAGGCGATATTCGATAATAACCTCTGCATTAGGCAGATATTTTCGCAAAGCCTTTCGCGTACCGAGCAAAATTAAAGCGGCATAATTATAATTGCCGTTTTCAGTCAGCCCCAAATCGGTTAATACCTGCAAATCTGGTAAAGTTTCAAATGCGGGATTTTTCTGTTTCCTTGCATAACCGGCTTTCATCAATGCGATAGCTTCGCCGTCCAAATCCCCAAAAGTCAGCCCCTCGCAAATCCTGGCCGAGAAATCCGGCTCCTGCTCCTGAATAATGGAAAGATACATCTCGTCCGACATCCGCGTCAGACTTTCCCCAACGCGCATCAGCGGAACGTCTTCAAAATACAGGACTTTACCGACAGGACGGGACGGGATTTTGATAACCAGCACCCGTTTCCCGCCGTCAAACAGCGTTTCGGTCTTTATCCTGATTTTCAAGTCGCGGTAAACATCCTGTTCCAGCTTGCCTTCCTTGCTTTCAAAGGCTTCCGAACCGCAAACCTCGTGGGGCTTTGCCTCTTTTATGCCCGAAACAAGATAGCCGCCGCCTTCGTTAGCCAGCGCGGAAACATAGCCCAAAACGCTTTTCCTGCCTGAATTGTAGGAAAATTGCGTCTTGGCCTCCTTAAATTCTACCTTGTCTTCCGATTCGCGAAGATGTTTGAGTTCCTGAACAGTCATTCCGGTTTACCGTTGTTTTTCAATCCGCAAAATTACTCAAATATCCTGATATAGCCAACATTGCGCTTGAAAAAGCCGGAAAACATTCACACCGGCTTCAACGCCCTGGCATTCTGCACCGGTTGCTCAATATTATGTGCGCCAAGTTTAAAATTCAGTGTACATCAATTACTTATTTCCGCCAAAACAGAACTCCGGTTTCTGTCCGGCTCGCGACGCAAAATCCGGGGTTGTGGAAACCCCGAAATCACCTGTCATATTACTGAAAATGAAATACTTAAAACAGGGTTCAATGGCAAGACCCTGCCGGTTTTCATGCATGTTCCACCGGGCGATACATACGGGATAGAGCTACCGGGATTGTTTTGTTGGAAAAATCAGGTGGTTTTGACAGAACAGAAGCAGGAAGTTTACGGGAAAGTTCGCGATATGTACGACCAGAAAGACGAAGCGCAGGAAAAGTTTCTTGCAATAGACGAACATATTCGGCAAGAACAAGGAACTGGCAACAATCGAAATTAAACTTGCCAAAGCCAAACAGGAATACGCACCATACAAGGCGCAGGAAGAACTGAATTTAATTCAGGAACTGTTTCCGATGATGAAAGAACAACTGCGAATAGCGGCTCTATGTCAAAAGATTGGGCTTGCCGTCGAATCCATCAAGGCATTGTTTGCAGGTAAAACACTGACAGCAAATTCCTTTTCTTTCTTTTCACCGGAACATAATCAAAAGTTTGCGGCAGAAAATATTAAGTTGAGAATCGAAAAGGAGCCGGATAACCCGAACAAATCACGGTTGAATCTCAACGGAATGAATATTTTAGAGTGGTTTAGTGTGAAATTTCAGGAAGTTCAGAGACAATTTGGAGTCAACAGGAAACTGGGAATAAATAAGAATAAGGGGATTAAGATGTGAGGAAATCAAATGCTGAAAACTTTTTTCTTCTGTTACGGATGCATATCTGATAATTTCGTACCTTTGTCAAAATCAATCAAAATGTTATTTGGCAAAATGAAGAATTTAGGTGACACATTACGAGAGTTAAGAGAAAGCAAACAACAGCCTTTGCGAATTGTTGCTGCGTATCTTGATATTGACCAAGCCATATTGAGCAGAATAGAGCGCGGACAGCGTAAAGTCTCCCGCGAACAGGTTATTAAGCTTGCAGAATACTTCAATGTTAATGCAGATAATTTGTTGGTGGCGTGGCTTTCCGATAAACTTGTTTACGAAATAGCAGATGAACAATTGGGTATTGAAGCGCTAAAGGTAGCAGAGGAAAAAGTGAAATACAATAAAAAAATAGCCAAATGAAACCATTAATTAAATACAGAGGCGGAAAATCCAACGAAATTCCCAATATCGAAAAGCATATACCGAGATATAAGGGTCGGTATATTGAACCTTTCTTCGGTGGTGGGGCTTTGTATTTTCATTTAGAACCTAAACGTGCTATCATCAATGATATAAATTCAAAATTGATATCCTTTTATATTGGCGTCAAAAATAATTATTCGGAGTTGCATAGTGAACTTGCTGAATTAGAGAAAATATACGAAGTAAACCGCAGACAGTTTGATGCGTTAAAACAACAAACACCGAACGAACGTGTTGAGGATAAGAACGAAGCATTATACTATCAAATTCGTGATATGTTCAACGACCTGTCCGATAAGAAATATTCGGATGCCTTGCTTTATTTTTTTATCAACAAAACTGCCTATTCGGGCATGATACGCTACAATTCCAAAGGGGAATTTAATGTACCCTTCGGGCGATATACGCATTTAAATACTTCATTGGTAACAAAAAAGCACAGTAATTTGTTGGCAAATGCCCAAATATATAACAAAGATTACAAAGAGATTTTCGACATGGCGGAAGCTGACGATTTTATGTTTTTAGACCCTCCGTATGATTGTGTATTTTCCGATTATGGTAATGAAGAATACAAGGATGGTTTTAACGATGAATGTCACATTAGTCTTGCTAAAGATTTTAAAAATCTGCAATGCAAAGCATTACTTGTAATCGGAAGAACGTCGTTAACCGAAAAATTATACGGCGATATGATAATTGACGAATATGCAAAAAACTACTCCGTCAATATCCGTAATCGCTTTAAGTCGGTTGCAACTCATATTTTGGTTGCCAATTACGAAACAAATCATAAAACACTTTTTTCCAAACAATTAGAATACACAATCGCATATTGATATGGCACGAATTGACAGTAAAGTATTGTTTATCACAACTTCCCCAAGAACTCCGTTTCGTATGATTCCCGAAATTGAGTTACTGAATACCCATTTTGCAGGTAAACAGTGGAATACTGAAACACAAACGGCATTTATGCAACTCTTGCGGGAAGAAAACTTTTTCAATGGCGAAGGCGTAAACGACCCCGCATTCAGTGCAAGAGACCGAATAAACAGAGCGCCCAAAGCATTGGGATTCGTAACATTATCTCCCGTAATTCGTTTGACAGCCGCAGGACAAGAGTTGATACAAACCAAACGGAAAGAAGAAATATTTTTGCGTCAACTCCTTAAATTTCAATTACCTTCGCCCTATCATAAACCTACCGACAAAGCCGCTGCATTTTGGGT
>JAISRS010000143.1 GCA_031273485.1 Prevotellaceae bacterium | reverse complement strand
CAGTCGATAAAATCCATGACTTCCGCACCGCTGTCCGCCATGGACACGTCGCCGGCATGTATAATCATGTCGGCGGCAGGAAGGTCGGTCAAAGAACGGTGCCGACTGTGGGTGTCGGAAAGAAATACGATCTGCATACTTTATAATTACGAATTAAAAATTACGAATTACGAAACGCAAGTTCGACGCAGCCAATTATGAATGATTTAACATGTTTGTTAACAATGGTTCATGTGCAGGATGCGTATAAATATATTTTTGTAATTTATATACTCATCCCAAAAGTGTCCAATACTTTTCATCCGAGACTTTAACTTCATGGTCTGAAATGACCGTCCTGCCTTCTGGAAGGTGTATCTTTTCCTTGTCTATTCCGTTGGCAAACACATACTTTATCCTGTGATTATGCCTGAGATCCAACTCGCAGGTATTGTAACAAATATCAAGATATTCCAAATCGGGACAGCCGCTGACATTTAATTCGGTAATGTTATTACAGGGACAACTCAGGTATTTTAATTTGGGGTTATGGCTCATGTCGAGCGGACCGTTGTAAAAGCTGTCCATAAAGCCAATGCACTCCAGTGCGGGCAACTGTGAAATGTCAATATTGTTAATTCCAACTGCAAACCGAGGGAGTTCCCGCAATGAATAATTGTTTCGTAACAATAAATCCCCGCTGCATGACAGGGCTTCGATATACGGATTATCCCGAACATCGCATGTGTCGACGCCAAAGCCGACGTCTTCTCCTGTCGGATCAAATACATTGGAATTGAATAGCGTGATAATGCCTTTTATGGTAACAATAAATTCTTTTTTAGATGCATAATCATGATACAGCAGGATACGGCTGTTTGACCCTTTATATTCATGTATGGTATCATCGCCCCAGTCCACGGTGAACGTTTCATTTACGGGGGCTTTCACAGAAAATGCAATTCTTTTATCCTTGTTTTCATTTTTTCCAAGAAAAAGTCTTTCACCAACCCGCAAAATGGTTTGAACGGGAGGAGGCGTTATGTTAAATTTTTTCTGCATAACTTTATTTTTTCGATTTTTTTATATTTTCCAATTCCTTTTCTACATCGGGCAATTTCTGGTTTTCTTCCTGAATTTCCTTTTCCGCATTCTGCCATCCGTCAACCGTTTTTTGAACGGTTTTCTGCGAATAGCCAAAGAAAGTCATTTCCCACAGGCAATGGCTGATGATTTCTTCATCGCTGTAATCCTCGATGGTTGTTCCGGCAATATCTATCCCCAGCCAGTCTCCCCACGGAGCAATGGACAGACCGTAAGCCTGATCTTCTTCCGGTGTTTGCGGATGGTTTTTATAAGCGTCCACATGATTGTGTTCATTCGGATGGATATGAATGGACATATCATCCCGGTCTTCAACCGGCGTGATATTTTGCAGTTGATGAAAAATCAAACCGTAAACGTTTGCAGCTTTTTTCCATCCCTGATATTCTTCGATAAAGACGGGCTCAATATCTTCCCATTTGTATCTTTTGACGAGCGTCGCAAGTTTCGCCTTCCGGCTTTTCGATATTTTGTCTCCCGCCAGCCAGGCAAGGGCGCGACGATTGTCCGATTGCGCCGCCTGTCGGAAACATTCGACGGCGCTGTTTTCATCGCCCGTATCCGCGTAAATATACCCCATCTTAACACGTGCTCTTGCATATTGAGGATTGTTTTCCGATATTTCCCGGAAACAGGCGATTGCTTTTTCCGGCTGGTTTCGGGCGCGGTATTCGAAAGCCAGACTGTCAATAACGATTGTATCGCCGGGGTATTTTTCCAGCAGTTTTTGATAACACGCAATCACCTGTTCACTGTCGCCACGCTTTTTATAAATGCTTATCATCCTGTCTATGGTTTCGTCGTGAAATTCAATTTCTACGACTTTTTGCAGATATTGCAGATATATCGCTTCGTTGTCCCAGACCAGATGCGACAGTTTTAACCATGCATCCGTATGGGCGGGGTTGATTTCGACAGTTTTCATACAATATTTCAGCAACAGATAATGGCTATTCCTGCGGTCGTAAGAGAGCGCCAGCCGGTAACAGGCATCCGCACAGGCGGGATTGGCTTTAAGGGCTTCCTGAAAATACTTGATTGCCTGCGTATGATTTTCCTGCTTCTGATGAGCCACACCTTTATTATATAAAGTCTTTGCTTTTTTTATTTTCGTAGCTGTCGGCAGGTTGTTTTGCGCCATGCCTGCAAACGAAGCCTGCGGCAGATTGCGCAGCGTTTCTTTCGTTTTTGTTTCCATGTTCATTGCCTTTTGCAGATATTCGGCTGCTTTGTCATGCTCGCTCGTTTTCCGGTAATTGTTGCTCAGGTCGTAGCAAACATTCGCATCATCGGGATTGATTTCGAGCGCTGTCTCCAATTCCCTGCGTGCGTGCCAGCAGTATCCGGCAGCTGCTTTAGCATTGCCCAAACAACAATGCGCATCGGCGTCTTCGGGATTGAAAGCGACTACTCTTTCGAAATATCGTACGGCATGGTGCAGATAAAGTTCCCCAAGAAGAAAGTGGGCGTCGATACGATTCGGATTTATTTTCAACACATTCAGATAATGTTCAATGGCTCGTTCCGTAGTGTTGGAGGCATGTCCACAATACATTCCGGATAAAAACTCGTTTTCTTCCTTTTCTTTGAGGTCGTTGAGTTTTTTTTGGGTGTTTTTCTTATCTTTCATATTCTGAATTTTATTTTTCCTGATTTATCGGTAATCATGTATTTTACAGTGAATTTTCCATGCAACCACTGTCATAATGCGCTACATTGTAAAACCGTGTTTTTCCTTCCCGTGCCGATTGTCCGCCGGTAAAATGCGCATGTCCGAAAATATGTACTGCGGGCTGCGCCGAATCAATCAGACGACGCAAAATGCGACAGCCAAAACCTTTGTCCATTATTCCCAGCGGCGCGCCGTGTGTAATCAGCACATCAACGCCCGACGGAAGATACAGCGGGGCATACATCCACGGACGCGCAGGCAACGAGTAAAAGCGTATGCCGTTTAATGTAACGCCGTCGTTTTCGAGGAAAATGACATTTTCGGGAATCATTGATTTTGCAGAATCGGGCGAAAGCTCAAACGGCAGGTCGTGGTTGCCGGGAACAAACAGCCTGTTTCGGACGGGAAGCGCTGAAAACCACGCGAAGAAATCCTCAAGTTGATTTTGATCGCCCG